>JAAXGF010000102.1 GCA_012267605.1 Alphaproteobacteria bacterium
AGTTGCGGAAGTCGGGCTAACTTTGCCATTGTCCCGGCGCCCAGCTCAAGTCGCCCGAGTTCAACCAACATATCAATGATCGTTTCGGCTCCCACCACGCGCAGGCTCAGCTCGCCCGTCGGGCGTAGCGCGTCGTCAACAGTAAATTGGCCGTCGCCTCGCGCCTCGACTCGGCCCCAATCCAGCGCTAGCTCGAGAATCTCGAGGAGGCCATCGCGATCCCGCCATGCCGTCAGAGCGTCGCGGCTTCTACTGTCCCACGCGGCGCCATGCAGTCGCGTGTCCAAATCGAGGAAATCGATACGCGACCCCAAGGGACTTCCTTCCGCCGCTGGAATTGTGACTCCGCCGAGTCCAAAGCGAACGGTCAACGTTTCCCCCGCCATGGTCTCGGTTTCGGTGTTCGTTGGCCTAGCCATCGAACCGACGAGCCGCTCCGCGGTGACAACACCGAAAATGTCAGGTAACTCGAGCGAGACTTCTGCCAGCTCGAGTTCGCCGTCGCGCATACTTCCCGCCGCGTCGAAACCGATGCGCCCACCACCGCCCTGTGCGGCGAAGTTCAGCATTTCATCTCCGTTTGCCGCTTTGATACGGTGCTGGCCAAGCAATCGGTACCTGAGCTCTCGCGGCCGCCAAGCCGGTGTTTCGGCGGATATGGTATCGCCGGTGTATTGCCAGCGATCTACGGCGTGGTCGGCCCGGGGCTGTAACAATGTCGAACGAAAATGGGTGGGAAAACCACCGAATTTCCAGGCGGCATATTCCACGGACACGCCCGCGCTGCGCAATCGCCCGACTTCACCAAGGAAAGAGCGCTCGATAGAATCCGCCATGGCTACCCAGTACGCCACATAGGCGATTGCGGTGCCTATCGCGAGCGACGTCCCTATTACGATGCGGCGTTGGGGCAATCTCGGCTACCTTTGTTTCGTACGTGAGATCATTTAGCGCGCCGCGGATGCAGTTTCGAGCGGCGCGCCCATGGCTCAGGGATATCGCCAAGTATATCTCCGATCGGTTAAGGCCCTTTAACCGATTCGACCGTCCACTGATATATTGGATCGGCACAACCAACCATTTCGGGATCAAGAGCTAGGGCGAAATCGCGGACTGTGCACATGAGCGATACGACATACAGGCATCGAAGCTCCGATTCATTTTGGGTATTTGGCTACGGTTCGCTGATGTGGAATCCGGGCTTCGACTTTGTCGATGTGTACCCAGCTCTGTTGCGCGGCTACCATCGCGCGTTTTGCGTCTACTCCGTCGTCTATCGGGGAACGCCGGCATGTCCTGGCTTGGTGCTCGGCCTCGATCATGGCGGTTCGTGCCTGGGCAAGGTGTATCGCGTCGCGACCGAAAAGGTGGCCGAGGTGACTGCCTACTTGAATTCGCGAGAAATGGTCACAAGCGTATATCAACCTAAGGTATTGCCGGTTTGCGTTGGCGGTCGGATCGTCCCCGCCCATACTTACGTCGTCGACCGGCGGCACAGCCAGTACGCCCGGAACATCACGACCGGCCGCGTGGTCGAGATTATCCGACGCGGCGTCGGCTGCGCGGGCGACAATCGTTCCTATTTGCGCGACACTGTGCATCACCTCGACATGCTTGGTCTTGGGGATGGGCCGTTGCACAGGCTTCTTGATTGGGTCGAGAGAGACCCGTGAGGTGCACCGAAGCAGAACAATCCTTGGGAGGTGTCGATGATTGATTTTCCGGCGGGGCTTGCGGAATTTGAACCCGGCTGGGTGTGGCTGGTTGGTGCCGGCCCGGGCGATCCCGGTTTGCTTTCGGTTCTCGGTCTCCACGGTATGCGCTGTGCGGACGTGATCGTGTACGATGCGCTAGTCAGCCCCGAAGTGCTCGCCATGGCACCGCCCGAAGCTCACTTGGAAAGCGCTGGCAAGCGTGGGGGGCGGCCCTCAATTCGGCAACCGGACATCTCGCGCCGACTGGTTATGCTGGCGGCGCAAGGTCTACGGGTGTTGCGACTCAAGGGTGGCGATCCGTTCGTGTTCGGGCGCGGGGGTGAGGAAACGTCGGCGCTGATCGCGGCCGGCGTTCCATTTCGACTGGTGCCAGGAATTACAGCGGCCGTTGGTGGACTTGCCTATGCCGGGATGCATGGTGGCTTTGCTGCGGTCACGCTGTTGACCGGCCACGACACTCGCGGTGGCGTCCCATTGTCCTTGAATTGGTCTGCTTTGGTAAAAGCCGGCCAGCCGCTGGTTTTCTACATGGCGCTGAGCCATCTTGAAGAAATCGTTGACCGGCTTGTTGAAGCTGGATGCGCCGATAGCATGCCGGTTGTCGTCATGAGCCGGGCAACTACACCCAAGCAGAGTGTCGTCGCTGCTACCTTGCGGAGCTGTGTTGCTGAGGTGGCCGCCGCGGAATTAACGCCACCCGCCATCGTCGCGGTCGGCGAAGCCATGCGAATGCACAAGGCACTTGCCTGGTTTCCATCCGCGTGTGTCACGCCTGACATCAAGTGATCAAGCAGTTTCGCCGAACCTGCTCTTGGGTTGGCGTCGTGTGCTATTGACAGGGGTTGGGTCTGTGGCATACTCCGCCGCCTTGAGCGGGGGTGCCGTTTGCCACGGCTGGGTGCCAAACGATACCAAACAGATGCCATACCAAACAGATGCCATACCAAACAGATGCCACACCTCACGAATTAGAAGTAGTTAGATGGGAACCTATTCCGCCCGACCCTCGGAGGTGACGAAGAAATGGATTCTGGTCGACGCCGATGGTGTCGTTCTCGGTCGCTTGGCCGCTGTGCTCGCCACCATTTTACGCGGTAAGCACAAGCCGGTGTTTACGCCCCATATGGATTGCGGGGACAACGTTATCGTAATCAACGCCAAGCATGTCCACCTCACCGGAAATAAGCGTCGCGACGAGGTATTTTATTGGCATACTGGTTACCCCGGTGGCATTAAGCACCGCACGTTAGGCCAGAGATTGGATGGGGCGCATCCGGAACGAGTTCTGCTAAAGGCCGTGGAGCGGATGATGCCGCGTGGACCTTTGGGCCGAAAGCAGATGCGAAATCTTCGTGTCTTCGCCGGCGCGGACCACGACCATGAGGCGCAGCAGCCCGAAGCCTTCGATGTCGCGGCGTTGAACGTGAAAAACAAGAGAATGGCATGACAACTTCCGACGAAAAACAAACGCTCGCCGATCTGAAGGATCTGGGTGAATCGGCGGTGCCACTGCCCGAAGCAAATATGCCGGAACCAAAAATCGACGCGGCCGGGCGGACCTACGCTACAGGCAAGCGAAAGGGTGCCGTGGCTAGGGTATGGTTGAAACCTGGTAGTGGCCAAATTACTGTCAATAGGCGCGATCAAATGGGTTACTTCGCGCGACCGGTCTTACGAATGCTCATCAACCAGCCCTTTGAAGCGGTAGCGCGCGGTGGCCAGTACGATGTTTGGTGTACGGTTAAGGGTGGTGGTCTGTCGGGTCAGGCCGGAGCTTTGCGCCACGGTATCAGCAAGGCGCTCGGATTGCGCGAGCCAAGTCTGCGCGGAGCGCTTAAGACAGGTGGCTTCCTGGTCCGGGATTCCCGCGTCGTTGAACGCAAAAAGTATGGCAAACGCAAGGCGCGCCGTAGCTACCAGTTCTCGAAGCGATAGCTAGGCCACAGGACCGGCGAAATTATACGTTTGGAGTATTTATCCAGACCTGGATTCCCCCGGTAAGAAATTCCTAACTTCCTCTTGTTAACGTTCCGGTCTTGGTCGGTGCCGCCGACCTTCCCGATTCGAGGAGGCAGGTATGCCCCTTTGGCAAGTGATTCTGGTCTACACGCTCTACATCCTGTTTTGCGTACAGGGTGCACGGCTACTCGCTATGCTATTTACTGGTCGTTGGCGCGAGCGGGACTAGTTTTCCAACCACCACCCTTGAAAATTTAAAGCAACTGGCCAGCCCGCCATTCTCCCAATTTTGTTCGGGTGGTAAGTCAGTTCAGCCGCCAATTGGCTACCCGCTCTTCGGCGCGGTCAATATCCTCATCGCTCATTTTTCCATTGAGAAT
This sequence comes from Alphaproteobacteria bacterium, assembly GCA_012267605.1. Taxonomy (GTDB): domain Bacteria; phylum Pseudomonadota; class Alphaproteobacteria; order JAAXGF01; family JAAXGF01; genus JAAXGF01. The sequence continues at coordinate 4,055 of JAAXGF010000102.1, forward strand.
CTTCAAGAATTTCTTGGCCAAGACGGGTTCTTGCGCCTTGGCGAGTTTAAACCAAAAATATGCTTCAACGTCGTCGCGGGCGACTCCTCCCCGTTGAGATACATGCGGGCGAGAAAAATCTGTGCTTTCCCATGACCGTCGTTAGCCGCGTCCTCGAACAATCGAAATGCTGCCTTGTAGTCCTTGGCAACACCCTGACCTCGATAGTACAGGCGGCCAAGATCGAATTGGGCCTTGCCGAGCCCCTTCTCTGTCGCGGCGCGAAACAGCCGTGCAGCGTTTTCGAAATCGCTCGGTTCCCCTTCGCCGAAATATGACATGTAAGCCAAATTCCGCATCGCCTTGGGATTTCCCTGATCCGCGGCCGCTTGATACCATCGCCTAGCCTCGTCGTAATCGAGGTCGATGCCACGTCCGTTGTGATACATTGTGCCAAGGTTTCGTTGTGCCTTAGCATTACCCTGATCGGCTGCAGCGCGGTACCAGCGTGCGGCTTCGCCATAGTTCCGCTCGACGCCCTTGCCTTCCTCTAAATAAATCGCCAACACACGTTGGGCGTCGTCGTGTCCTCCATTTGCAGCCTTATCCAACCATTGAAACGCCGTGCTCGGATCGTCGAGAGCATCGTACACCCTACCCATCCAATATTGGGCTGCCGCGTTGCCTTCCCCAGCGGCCTGGGCCAGTTCTTCCTTGGCTAAATCATAATCGCCGTCTTCGAACGCGGATCGACCGGACTCCACGTCGGCTAATGCCGGTCCCGCCAGTAACAACACGGACAAGGCTTTCAAAAGGTATTTCATTACCGCTCCCGCCATTTGTTGGCGCGCACCCTAAGCCAGATTGGGCAAGACGACAAGAATTCACCCACCCGTTGTCCGGCACGCAGCTTCTACTGGCTCATTTCGATGATGAGTTTCGCTTTGCCCAAAGAATCGCTCGGAGAAAATGCTCTCGCTCGCAAGGCTTCTAGGTTGTGATCCGGTAGATTGATTTCGTTTCGCGGCCTCACGCCCTTGTCGCTTCGTCGGTTGGCGCCTGCTAAGACGAACATCGCGCCGTCTTGGCGTAGGGGCGACGCTGTTCCGGTCGAGCGCGATTTAAGGGTCGAATCGTCGATCGCCGCGCCCTCCAATATCGCGCCCGAGAGATCCGCCCCAGTAAAATCCGCGCCGATCAAATTGGCCCCAGAAAAATCGACATCGCGAAGGTTCGCTTCAGCCAAATTAGCGCCCTGGAGGTTGGCATCGGAGAGGTCGGCTCCCTCCAAGACCGCGCCCGAAAGATCGGTGCCGATCAATGCGGCATCGTGTAAGCTGACACCAGATAAATTGGCGCCCGAAAAGTTCGCGAAATCGGCATTGATCAAATTTAAGCGGGCGTCGCCAAAATTTACTCCAGAGGCGTTGACGCCCAGCAGGCCTGCGTCAGTCAAATCCACGCCACGCATGTTCGCTGTCCGCAAGTCAGTATGGTATAGTATAACGTTATGCATGTTGGCGTGGCCAAAATTCGTTCGATCGACGGTGACACCGCGCATTTCTGCGCTCTGCAAATTGGCGTTGGACAGGTCTGCCCGGGTGAGATTGGCGTTAGCTAGCACGGAATTCCGCAAGTTCACGCCGTTTAGACTGGCATCTGTCAAATCGGCATAGGCGCCGATGCTTCCCTGCATGTCGATGGGCCCGGATTCCGAAGTAACGCCGCGCAGGCTGGCATAGGGCCATTTGCTACTGCGGGCATCGACCATGCCGATCTCGGCGCCGTCGAAGATGGCTTCAACGAGAGATGCCTGGATGAGATCAACCTGTTCCAAGTTGGCATTCGTAAAGTTGGCGCCGTTAAGATACGAATATCCGAGGACCGTTCGCTGTCCCTCAAGTGGTCGAAGGTCCGCGTCCGAGAAATCCGAATGATGACAATGACAGTGAAATAGGTATGCGCCGAGAAGCTTCGCCCCCGAAAAATCCGTCTCGCGAATTTTCGACCAATGCAATTTCGCCGCTGTAAGATTGATTCCCTGTAAATCAGCGTTGTCCAACTTCACCTTGTCCAGAAAAACGACCATTCCGTTGGATACCCGCCTCCTAAGGAGGTTAAAGACATCCTTGCCGCCTTCCGCCTTGAGAAGCTCGACGACGCGATCCTTGTCGCGTAGAACCGAACGAGCTTCCGCCTTCGGCATGCGACTTGCGTCTTTCATCGACAGAAATGGCGCAGATGCGGCGTGAGCGATGGTGGTCCAGACCGAACTTACTGGATTCGAGCCCACATAAAGGTCGGCCACCAGAGCAACCGATGCGGCCAGATAAACAAAAAACGGCACCATACTTTGTGAAATAAATCTTATCACAGCCAATACACGACTCCATTACACTTTGAGTTACAAAACATTCTCAACATTTGGTCGTGTTCTTAAACTATTCATTCATATTCTGGCACTATACTAACGATCAACGCTCCTCCATTAGATTGATTCCCGCCAATCACCCGAAGACAAGGTTAACATAAATTCACGTGTCCGTCACGCCCGCTGGGATTCCCCGGTTTTCGGGTGTTTTTGCGAACACAGCAGATTAAAGCAGACCCGATCTACCCCGTGCACGCATTTCTAAATAGACACATTTGCGGATTATCGTGGGAGGAACCTAATCTGTAGGTTGCCTGTCACGGTCGACAAATGTCGCAAAAAGAGAAACCAAAAAATGCTGTTTCCTATCATTTCCAGCGTTTCTTCGATCGACTGCGAAAAATGGCGCAGTGTGTCGTACGCGGTTCTCTCGAAACGCGCCTGTGCCCATGCTTCCAGCTTGTTGGGATGTCGGGTTTCCGTCCAGGTCTCCAAATCGAATTCGTCGGAGATCGCTCGGTAAACATTCCAGCGGTGAGGCAAAATACGAGCACATTTCTGGCCAGTTTCGGCGTATCGATAGCCAGCTCGACGGCTCGCTAGAACTCGGTTCCTTTGCACAACCATACGCCAACTTCCTCACTTACCAAGGGGTACCCTTCGCCCAATGACGCCGCTATGTTTCGCCGCAGTCCCTCAACGGCCTTGGCGCTTCGGGGAACGGAAATCGTACGAACTGCTTGAGGACGTACTTGCGGACATGACTACGCCGATGGGTGGACAAATCTATGAAGTTTCGTGGGGGTTCGATCGTCATGTCTGTGCTTGCCGGAGGAATGATTCTCAACGGTGGCTGTGACCCGGTCGTTGATGCACCTGAGGCGAATGACGGCCAATCTGACATGGACGGTTTTCGCGACGCATCGGTCGAGACGGGACTGATTTTCGAGTATTTTAACGGTGCGACGGGCGAGTTTTTCTTTCCCGAGATAATGGGGGCGGGCGCTGCCCTATCTGACTTCGACAATGACGGAGATCTCGACGTCTTCATGGTACAGGGCGATTTCTTGGACGACCGAGAGCAACCTGACGAGCCGCCGTCCGCGTCGGCCCCGGATACCCGCAACAAGCTATTCCGCAACGCTCTGGTGCCGTCGGGCGAGCTCAGGTTTACCGTGTGGGGCGTCAAAAGTCTTTGTGAATCCGGAAGATGCTAGGAAGATGGCGGAAGAAGGCGGATGGACAATGGGTTAGGG
>JAAXGF010000385.1 GCA_012267605.1 Alphaproteobacteria bacterium
GGATCAGACCTGGGCAGTTACATTCGGACTTATTATTCGACCTTCGGGAAATAGAGTCAGTCCAGGTCGGGACATAACTGTCGCGCGTCAGCTGCCGCAGCCACGGGCGTGCCTGCCATGGCAGAACGAAGGATATCAAGGGCTTCGTCGCCGTCCCAATCTGCTGCGCCGCAATGGCGGCCCAGCTCTTGGCCCTCGGGATCAATAAGAATGGTTGTCGGCATTCCGCCAATTTGCAATTTGAAATACGATTTTTTGTCGAGCGCATTGTAATCGACGTAAACCTTGAGGTTTTCAAGCTGATTGTCGGCATAATATTGGGTAGCCAATTCAACTTTCCGCTCGATCTTGCCAAAATCCTCGTTTAGCGCCACGACTTCGAATTCTGCGCCCCCCAGCTTCGCTTGCAAATTATTGAGAGACGGCATTTCCTGAAGACATGGTATACAAAAGGTGGCCCACATGTTGAGCACCACCCATTTACCTCGAAAGTCTTCGAGCGCTAAAGGTGTTCCCTGCTCATCGGTAAAGGCGATGTCCGTGAGTGGCCGGGGCTCCTTTGCCCAGGCGAAAGCCGGCGGCGGGTCTGCAACGCCGTTCTCGCCGGCGAAGGCAAGGCTTGATTGCGGCACTGCCGCGAACAAAATTACAACAAGCCAACGCCTGGAAAGCTTGGCGAATTGGTACATAATTTTCTCCAACGAGGTCAAAATGAGCGCGAATTACTCGAGATCGGCGATTTGGCCGAGTTTCATTTTGCTTCGGTCACAACGATGTGAGTGACGTACACCATGAATGACCATCCTTCATCATCCAGCCAGACCCCGCGCGTCAACCCCCTTTGGGGTGGGCGATTCTCCGCCGGCCCGGCGCAGGCCATGGAACAAATTAACGCATCGATCGATTTCGATAAGCGCCTTTATGCGCAGGACATCGCCGGCTCAAAGGCTCACTGCGCCATGTTGGTCGCAAAAGAGATCATTTCAAGGCAGGACGGTGAGGCAATTTCTTCGGGACTGGATGCGATCCAGCGGGAGATTGAGAACGGAACGTTCGTCTTCGAACACGCGCTGGAAGACATCCATATGAACATCGAATCGCGGCTTGCCGAGCGGATTGGCGACGCCGCCGGCCGATTGCACACGGCGCGCTCGCGAAACGATCAGGTGGCGACGGATCTGCGACTTTGGCTGCGTGACGCCATAGATTCCATCGATGCATCGACCAAGGACCTACAGCGTAGTTTGTTGGCTCGCGCCGAAGACCACGTCGCCACCGTCATGCCCGGTTTCACCCATCTGCAAGTCGCGCAACCAGTTACCTTTGGCCATCACATTATGGCGTATGTCGAGATGTTCGGCCGCGATCGGGAGCGGTTCGCCGATTGCCGAAAAAGGGTAAACGTATCGCCCTTGGGCGCCGGTGCTCTAGCCGGAACCTCGTTCCCAATCGACCGTGCGATGACTGCCAAAGAGCTTGGATTCAGCAGCGCTTGCGCGAACTCGATGGACGGCGTATCCGACCGCGATTTCGTAGTCGAGTTCTTGTCGGGCGCAGCAATCTGCATTTCGCACATGGCGCGCCTTGCCGAGGAGATCGTTCTGTGGTCGAGCGACCAGTTCGGTTTTGTCTCGCTTGCCGAAGAATTCACTACGGGCTCATCGATCATGCCGCAGAAGCGCAATCCGGATGGCGCAGAACTGGTCAGGGGAAAATCGGGGCGCGTAATTGGTGCATTGGTGTCTCTATTCGTCGCCATGAAGGCTCTGCCTCTCACTTATGCCAAGGACATGCAGGAAGATAAGGAGCCGTTGTTCGACTCCGTTGATAGCTTGTCATTGTGCATTCAGGTAGTGACGGGCATGATCGAAAGTATGACCATCAATACAGATCGCATGGCTGCGGCTGCGGAAGCCGGTTACTCGACCGCCACCGACCTGGCTGATTGGTTGGTACGTAGCCTAGGACTGCCATTTCGCGAGGCACACGGGATCGTAGGCCGCGTCGTGCGACTCGCCGAGGAGCGTGGCTGTTCGCTCGCCGACCTGCCTTTAGACGATGTACGGCAAATCGAGCCTCGACTTTCATCGGCTGCGTTCGATGTGTTGCGGGTGGAAGACGCGGTAGCCAGCCGCACGAGTTTTGGCGGCACTGCACCCGAACGGGTACGGGAAGCAATTGCAGCGGCGCGGGCGCGATACCTTTGAGCGCGTGGTTCTTCGATACCTATCCCTCCAGAAAATCAACTGCGATACGGTTGGCGACGAGCTTGCTTCTCGTCTTCTTGCTCGCCAACCTCCTGGGGTGCGGCAAGAAGGCGCCGTTAGATCCTCCTCCCGTTGCCGGAATTAACGGGGGCGCGGTGGTCGCTGCACCCGGGGTCCCTCCGGCGTGACCAGTTTCGTTTACCGAAATGGCGCGCTCAACGCCGAGCGGGTGCCACTTGGGCGCATCGCCAAAGAAGTCGGTACGCCGTTTTATTGTTATTCGACGGCGGCGCTCGGCGAAAGTTATGGCGCCTTCGCGGACGCCTTCGCGGATCGGCGGGCCACGATTTGCTACGCTTTAAAAGCCAACGCCAATTTGTCGGTCATCCGGACATTCGCCAACCTGGGTGCCGGTGCCGACGTTGTGTCTGGCGGCGAGCTACGTAGGGCCTTGGTCGGCGGAATCCCTGGTAAGAAAATTGTATTCTCGGGGGTCGGTAAGACACGCGACGAAATGGCCTTGGCACTAGACGCCGGCATTCTACAGTTCAATGTGGAATCGGTGCCCGAACTCGAGATCTTGAACGAGATCGCGAGTGAGCGGGATGAACCTGCGCCGGTGGCGCTCCGAATCAATCCTGACGTGGCCGCCAACACCCACGAGAAAATTGCCACCGGGACCCGGGACAGCAAATTTGGGATCGACATAGAGCGAGCCCTAGAAGTGTATGCAAGCGCGCGGGAATTACCCGGAATCTCACTCCAGGGGATCGCCGTCCACATTGGTTCACAGCTGACGGATCTGGCGCCTTTCGAGGCGGCCTTCGACCGTATCGCGGACTTAGCCCGAAACCTTCTCGCGCGTGGCTTGCCGATGGTCCGACTCGATCTTGGCGGTGGGTTGGGAATTCGCTACGTCGACGAGGATCCGCCGGGGGTGAAGGCGTATGCTGAAATGGTTGGGCGCATATTTGCCGGCTTGGAGGTTGAATTCGTTTTCGAGCCCGGTCGCGCGCTGGTTGGCAACAGCGGAGTACTGGTGACTTCCGTACTGTATATTAAGGAAACTTCAGCGCGAACTTTTGTCGTCGTCGACGCCGCGATGAACGATTTGTTACGCCCTTCGCTTTATGGTGCTGATCACGCAATAACACCGGTCGCGGCTGTCGCGGATGACTCACCGCGTACCACGGTCGACGTTGTTGGCCCGGTATGTGAAACTGGCGACGTATTCGCCACGGCTCGCTCCTTACCACCATTGGCAAGTGGAGACCTGTTGGCTATCGGGTCAGCCGGCGCTTATGGGGCAGTCATGTCGTCGGCGTACAATACCCGCCCACCGGCAGCGGAGGTGCTCGTGAAAGACACGGCTTACGCGGTGGTCCGCGCTCGCGCAACCATCGATGATCTGCTAGCGCAAGATTCGTTGCCGGCCTGGCTCGCCCTTTCTAACGCGGGTGCCCGAGGCGCGGCATGAAACCCGATCCCGTTGATCAAGTCCGTGAAGCGGCCGCGCGAAGGTTGTTGTTGGCGCAGCTGGCGATATTTTGGGAACGTTTGTGGCCGGCAATGTGGCCAGCGGTTTTCGTCAGCGGTTTGTTCATTTGCGCGACTTTGATCGGATTCTGGCAACGGGTGCCGGGAGTCCCGCATTTGGCTTTGTTGGTGCTGTTTGGGGCAGCTCTGTTAGCGGAGTTGATCCGTGGCTTCAAAAATTTCCGTTTGCCCGAAGGGGGGGACGGCAGGCGCCGTATCGAGCTGGCGAGTGGATTTAAACATCGTCCCTTGTCGGTCTTGGTCGATCGTCTGGCTTTGCCCGGCGACGATGCGGACGCACGCGGGATTTGGCAGGTCCACCAGACACGCATGGCGGAGAATGCGCAGAAAAACCTTCGTGTCGGCTACCCTTCTCCGTGTTTGGCTCGGCGAGATTCCCTGGGACTACGCGCGGCGCTATTTCTCGCGATGTTTGTTGCCTTCATTGCCGGCATCGAGGATGCTGATGAGCGCTTCGCGTACGCTCTCGCGCCCGAATTGACCGTCTTCGGGCCCGTCGATCGCGCTGAAATATCGATTTCGCTGACTCCGCCCGCATATACCGGACAAGCTCCGATTTTTTTGACGTCTACACCATTGGCGGATGCTTCGAGTTTAGCCGATCAAAATGATGAGCCAATACCAGTATCGGCGCGGAGCGCGCTTATGGCACGTGTACATGGTGGGGATGGCATTCCTAGTTTGACCATAGACGAGCTCGTCGATTCCTTCACGGTGGTGGACAAAGCCAATTTCGAGATTGCGGCGACAATCGAACGGGGCGACCGAATATTGGTTACCCAAGGCGGGGAAACCTTGGGCGACTGGCCAGTCACGGTGGTACCCGATCGCCCACCTTCTGTCGCCTTCAGCAAGCCGCCGTTCGGGACGTATCGCCTGGCGACGAAGCTCGATTACGTGGCAGAGGATGACTATGGCGTTGTTGAAGGGCGAGCTATTTTCGAACTCGCAGGCGGACCCGGCGATACAATGGAGCTCGCGCTGAATCTTGCCCGAACTGGTAGGCAGAGTTCAAAGGGTACCAGCTATTATGATCTCACTCCCCACCCCTGGGCCGGCCTGCCGGTAACCATCCGGCTTGAGGTCGTTGATGGGGCAGGACAAAGGGGAAGCAGCGAGCCGGCAGACTTCGTGCTTCCCGCGCGCTCATTCGCGCATCCCGTCGCGCGTGCAGTCGTCGACGAGCGCAGAAAGCTTGCTATCGACCCGAATGTGCGGCCGAATGTTGCCGTTGCCCTGGACGAGATTTCCAAGCGCTCAGCTGAGTATGATGAGAACCTGGGCGTTTTCTTGGCGCTGCGCCTCGCCTATGCCCAATTGGTGCGACACGCGGATATCGCCACAATTGATCAAGTGCAGGATTTGTTGTGGCAAGTGGCCCTAGCAATCGAAGAAGGCCCTTTGGCTCTGGCGGAGCAAACGCTTCGCAGCGCAGTCCAAGCACTGATGGAAGCCCTCGGCGATGACAAAGTCGGAGATGCCGAACTGGATCAACAAATCGACGAGTTGCGTCGTGCAATTGACGAGTTCCTAACCGCCCTAGCCCAACAAGCGCTGCAGCAGCCCGGCCTGAATCCGCCGCAACCGGGCCAACAGTCAGCGGACCGCAATGATTTGCACGAGTTGCTCGATCAGGCGCGGGATCTGGCGCGAACAGGATCGCGGGAGGCAGCGCAGGATTTACTCTCCCAGCTGCAAGAATTTCTCGAGAGCTTGCAGGGTGGCAGCTTTGCCGGTATGCCCATGGGCGGGGAGATGGAACAAGGCATGGAATCTCTTCAAAATTTGGAAAACTTGATCGGCCAACAGGAGCAGCTTCTCGACCAAACCTTTCGTCAGGGTCAACGTCAGCCGGGCGGAATGGGACAGGGAGGTCAATCCGGCGGCCTCGGCAATCAGCCGCAAGGCAGTGCCGAACCAAGCGCAAACCAACAGGAGGCGTTGCGACAGATGCTGCGCGATCTCATGCTTGACATGGCCGACGGTGGAATTTCGGTGCCTCGGGAGTTGGGCCAAGCAGAGAAATCGATGGGACGTGCCGGCCGCGCCTTAAACCAAGGTCAGCCACGGCGGGCGACCCGCCCCCAGACCGAAGCTATCGATCAAATGCAGCAAAGCGCCCAAAGCATGCTCGAGTCGTTGATGTCGGCGTTTGAAGAGTCGGCCTCTGGTACACAGCTAACGTCCGGCCCGTTCTCCTCACCGCGCGACCCATTTGGACGCGGAATGGGTAATGAAGCATCTGACGACGGCACCGTTCGCATTCCGGACAAGAACCAATTGGAGCGAAGCCGAGCAATACTCAAGGAATTATACCGCCGGGCCGGACAAAGGAGCCGCCCACAAACTGAACGCGACTATATTGACAGACTATTGCGTCGCTTCCCCTAGCTCGTCTCGAAGTTGAAAAACGGCAATACCTGCAAACCCCAGGACAACCGTTCTCCCCAAAAAGTATCTTCGGTAACAAATACTTAGCCCGAAGCGCTCGATTTAGGGCGTGAAATTCAGAATAGCCACCCCATATACAACGTATGCACGTCTTGGGTCCTGTTTCGGCCCTCGCGGTGCTATTGGTTGTGAGCCCCGTAGCGGCCGAACAAACCACCGCTGATCGCAGTGAAAGCGAATTAGCCAAAGTGGAGGCTTGGCTTCATGATGTCGCGATGACCCTGCGGATCAATTCAGATCCCGTGCTTCGCGCCATCCTTTGTCGTATTCCATTTCAACATTTTACCCTTGAAGCATTGCACCTAGCCACCGGCGTGCCAAGGCAACGGCTTCTACGCGGGGCCGAACGATTGGCGGCGATGAATCTCGTTAGGCTGGAACCCGACGAGGGCGAGTGGTTGTCGATCGTGCCGTATGACGGCGAAGTCGAGAAGAAAATGCGTGCCTGGGCCTATGATTGGTGTACCTCTGATGAATCGTGCGGAGTCACTTGGTAACGCCGAGTGGCCTTAACCGCATCTATTCACGTGAGGT
>JAAXGF010000265.1 GCA_012267605.1 Alphaproteobacteria bacterium
GGATCAGACCTGGGCAGTTACCTGTCATATTTCATCTCTGGCTGGGTCAAGATCGTTAATCCGCAATGGCGCAATGGTCGCGCACTTCAGGGCGTGTTCCTGTTTTCCGCCTATCCGGTCAGTGAATCTCTGAGAGCCTGGGCAGACCCGGCCGCGACTGTTATGCATGATGTCGTGGGCGGTCATGCTGTTTGAGTTGCTTTTCTCCTTTTCGCTACTCACACAAACGACGCTGGTCATTGGATTAGTGGTCGCGGCTACCTTTCACTTCGCCAATGCGTGCTTGTTTGGCTTAAACCGGTTTTTTTGGATTTGGCTGGCAGCCTACCCGTCCATCGTCTGGCTGCAGCAAAGCATTTTTGTTTTAGGCTAGGTTGGCGGCAGTCACTTGCGGAGCGAAAACGGCAAGTCTCGGAACCAACTACGGACGCTTATGCCGGCCTCGCGGTAGGGCAGCCCGGGAAAGTACCGGATATCTCGAGAATCGGGCAAATGTCCGATGTGCCACGAATTGTCAGGCATATGGCGAATTATCTGTCACTACCCCATCTTTGCGCGTATGGTGCAAATGGGTGCCACGAAAAGGCAACCCATACCTTCCGTTCTGAAGCCGGCTCGTTAGGCCGGCTTTTTTATTTGGTAAAGGCAAATAAATGTCAGTTGGAACTGTCAAATGGTTCAGCTCCGAGAGGGGCTACGGAATGATTGTGCTTGATGGCGGAGAGGATGAAGTTTTTGTTCGAACTGCTGCAGTCGAATCCGCCGGCCTGTTAGCGCTCGCCAATCAACAACGTGTCGGATTTGATTTGAAGCGGGATCGATCAGGCATTTTTTCGGCCCGCAACATCAGACTTATCAGTCGCGGACTGCCGATTGAGAAAAGTTCGTCTTCCCAGTCACGGAGCGCTTGGAACGGCCATCTCCAGTCATTACGAATACCAGCGTTAGTCCTTGCGCTAATTTTGGGCGCCTGCGGGTTCGTCACGACAACTGGGAATTATCATTGGTTTGAGTCGCTATCGCTTTTTGCCCTATGCGCCGCCGTGTTGGGTGCAAGACGAGTGCTTCGCTAATGGTTTCCGTATTTCGTATCATTGAATTGAGACCGAAATTTCGGGATTTCGTTGCCCTTGTCTCAGCCGTCGTCATTCTTTCCATGTCATTACCCGTGGAATCGGCGGACGGTTTTCGGAAGCGAAAGAATCGTGAAGGCAAACCTGTCGACCTCGCGGCTGTCACCGAATGGACCAAGAATGCTGTCGAGGTCTTGCGTATCAATTCCGATCCGGTGCTTCGCACCGTTGTGTGCCGGGTTGCGTATACCCCCTTTACCGCACCAAGACTTGTCTCTGCCACCGGATTACCGGCCAGCCAGATAAATCGCGCTTTCAAAGAATTACGTGAAATGGGTCTGGTTCGCTTCGAAGAGGCACAAGGACGCTACCCGACCATCACATCCGCGAATCCTGTAGCCCGTGAAAAAATGCGCCGATTGGCGGATAGGTATTGCACTAGCGACAACGAGTGTGGCGTCAAGCGGTGATCGCGGGCACTGAAAATCGCCATCACCATTGAGGAGATTTGGGAGCAGATTTCTTAACCGTTGAGCTTGAACCGACAAAAAACGTTTGGGAAGGGAGATCAAGATCAAAAGCGGTCAACATACGCCGGTAGTAGCCAACATCGTTTGGCCCGTGAAACAGACGATAGCGAGTAGGGCACGTCTCTTTCCCACCGCGTTGAAAGCCACGGTCTTAGGATGCTCGACCGTGTTTCTAGCATTTCTGTTTGTCGCCAACACAGCGATTGCCCAGTCCTATCCATGGGATAAAGACCCCAATCTCGCCGAGACCGTTTCCGAGTGGTTTAAAGAGGTCGAGTCCGTCGTGCGCATTCGATCTGATCCGGTTTTGAGGACGATCGTTTGCCGAGTGCCGTACACGAAACTCACGGTGGAGAACTTGGCCAAGGCGACAGGTCTAGCCCCCATTACAATCGCGCATGGCGTGAGCGAACTCGTCGATAAGGGGCTCGTACGTTTCGATAGTAGTGCTGACGGCACTGTCACGATCGTGCCAAATGGCAGAAGCGCTCGCGAAACAATGCGCGGCTGGGCCAACGATTGGTGCACGAGCGATGATCACTGCGGTGTTCAGCAATGATCGCCGTTGGCGCGCACAAGTTGACGAGAGGATGTTCGACGCATCGCTGGCGTGTATTCGTTCACTTTTTCCTATTGATTGGGGCAATAGGGCCATGGGTTTCTCCGGCGAACGCCAAAGACATTCCATGGCAAAATGACGGAATTGAATCCAATGCAGTAACCGATTGGCTTAGGGAAATCGAGACTGCGGTGCGCGTCCACGCCAACCCACTAGAGCGGTCGATTGTCTGTCGACTTCCGTACACAGATGTTTCGGTACGATCAATGTCGCTGGCAACCGGTCACACCAAGCGAAAAATTACGTACGCCGCGACTAAGCTCCAGGAATGGGGATTGGTTAAGTTACTCCCTGGTGAAGGAGGATACCCAACCATCGTACCGGCCAACGAGAAATCCCGAGAATTGATGCGCAGTTGGGCGGATCAATGGTGTGCCCGGGACAGTGAATGCGGCGTCGAACAATAAACGCACACTGGCGAGGGACCGCGAATTTCGTATCCAAAGCCCAACATAAAGCGTATGGTGCGGATGGGCGCCACGAACAGGCGACTCAGACCTACCGTTCTAAAGCCGGCTCGATAGGCCGGCTTTTTGATTCAGGGAAAAAAGCCATGTCCAGCACGGTACGACGGCGCGTTGATAGGCGAACAACCGCGAAGGCCAATAAAGTTGCGGCGACACATACGGGAACTTCAGCCTACAAAACCAAAACGGAGATGCAGGCAACCGACTTGACACGGCGGATAAGGACTCATCCAAGGCTGCCCTCGATATCTTCGGCGGATAATCGCAGCGACGAGCCAGCATCGCATACGCCTAAAGTGCGCAAGTGCCTTAATTGCGGTGAGTCCTTCAAGAGCGCCTGGTACGGGAACCGCCTCTGCCAAAGATGTGGGAAGCGTCATCATCCCGGAACGTTTACGACATAGCCGTTGGAGGTGCCGTGGGGGTCGAGCAAATGACCTTCAGAACTTTCCCCAGAAGCGGCCCAGTATGAAATCGTTGCTCCTGCTGGTCTCGGTAGCCTGTTTCGCTTTGTTGCTCGTTGCCAATGGGACGAACGCCCAACCCTACCCGTGGGATGAGGATGCCGGCTTGGCCGAAACTGTTCTCGCCTGGATGAAAGAGGTGGAGGCCGTGGTGCGAGCCCGTTCCGATCCTGTCCAACGAGCCATCGTCTGCCGGGTTCCGTATACCGATATCGTAATTACAGCGTTGATCCAAGCGACCAACCTTTCCCGACCGAAAATCATGCACGCAACCTCCCGGCTTGAAAACATGGGATTGGTTAAAGTCAGCAACAATTCATCCGGCCAGTGGACTATCACACCAGAGTCGGAGGAAGCCCGCGAGAAGATGAAGCGCTGGGCCGAATCGTGGTGTGTTGGTGACGACAAGTGCGATGTCGTCCATTGATGCTCATCAATATCACGGAGCATTCCACTGCTAGAGTGACGTTAATCGAATTCGGTTCACGATGTGTCCACACCTTCGCGGCACAAATACTTCGACCGGCTGCCTTGTTGGCCACTGTCCTCTTCGCTCTGACCGGCACTTCTGTTGACGCAAAAGAACCGAAAACGAAGGGCATAGAAAGGTTCAATTTTGGCGCGGAGCGTCCCTTCGATGCGGCCAAAATTTTCGGTGATTTCGGCAGTTCAATTGAGCTGCCGGAATCCGAAGAGAACCTTTTATGGTGGGAGCGCATGCTACGCGGAAAAGTCGGTAGAGACCGTTACCTGGTTCTTTGCGCGTTGAGCGACGGCAACTGGAAGGCACTGGGAGACATTCGGGACTACGTTGAGTTCCAGATGCGCAAGACCTTTTCAGCGGACAAGGCGCAAGCGATTCTCATCCTAATGTCGGGCGGGCCAAACGATCTAAAATCAAACCACTACCCAAAAAGGCAGCAATACGGAGAGGGGTGGCTTGAGAGAAATCGGGAAGCTAATCCGTCGGGCCTCGAAGCTCAGTGGCGCATTGAGCCGAGCGTGCTTCCTCTCCTGTATCTCCTGTTGATGAATTGCCCCCAGGATAACAGGTGTGAGTGATGGCCGCGACGGCATCTTAAAGCCAGGCGTTGCACGGGACCCGCGAAATCCACGCTCGAAACGCCCTGAAAGCCTGACCAGAATACCGCCTGTATACATATGAGGTAACTGCCCAGGTGCCTCA
>JAAXGF010000237.1 GCA_012267605.1 Alphaproteobacteria bacterium
GAGTTGCGGAAGTCGGGTTAGCGGTGTCGCCGATACCCACTCTCAGGGGACACCGACCCATCGACGGTGGGCAACGCGATCCGCGTCGACAGGGGAATTGCCGTGCTAGACGTTCGTTGGGCTGTTGAGCCTGAAGACACAATCCGGCGATAGGACATTGCCGTGGGATTGCCGCCGGTGCCGCGTTGGAAAGATGCGCGGCTAGCCTAGCTGCCCCCCCCGTGTCGGTGACGCGCGGGGACGTCCTTCCCGTTCTTTTCCCGCCCTGTTCGCCAAAAGACGAGTTCTTTCGGTCAATCGGTGGTCCTTAACACGGAGGCCCACCTGCGCAAGCGCTGAGCACAGGTTAAGGTATCCGAGACGGATCAAACAGATTGAGAATCAAGATCGTCACGCCCCAGGTAAGAATTGCCGCGATAATGGTAATTCCAACGATTTCGGCGATATCGGATTCGGTGATTGGGAAACGCACCATGATGAAGCGCTCCTGCGTTTGTATCGGCAACAACAATTGTGGTCGTGGCCCAATCTCGCGCAGTGGTTATTGCCACACCGATGCTAAGTAACGCGACATATAGTTCGAGATTGTTTCAATACGGAAGCACAGGTGACTCTCTCGGCGATCAAATAGACGGGCCACGCAACCGGCATAGCCGGCACCACAATGCGGGATTTGAGCGTGGTACGCCTATGCGGCGCTATTTCGGAGATCAATCCAACCGGGATTTGGCGCCGACTGTTCGTCTAGCGGCCGCGCTCGTGCAAACACGTCAAACAGGCGTTCGCGCAGCCGCGGCCCATTCTGCAGAACCCAGCCAACATAAGACATTCATGACTGATTATTATCTCGCCCCATATTCACGGAGTAGCTGGATCATAAATCTTTGCTTGGTACGCCGGGCAAGATCTAGAGCGTTCTCGTTTTTGTTGTCTTTGATACCTAGCTCCGCACCCGATTTCGTCAACAAGCTGGCAGCCGATATATGCCCTCTCTCGATAGCCAAATGCAGGGGGGTTTCGCCAAGTCTATTCTGCAGGTCAATTTTGGCCCCCCGTCTCAGCAACAGGTCAATCATCTCCGTTTGGCCGAAACGCGCCGCGAAATGGAGCGGCGTGTCTCCGTCCAAGCGCGTCCCATTGATATCCGCTCCTCTCTTGAGCAAATATTCGACGATGTCCGTACGACTATGCTTTGCCGCGAAGTGCAGAGGGGTAATTCCGTAGGCGGAACCTCCGTTCACATCCGCGCCCCGCGCAATTAGGAGGCGCACGGCTGCAAGATTGCCGCGCTCTGTCGCGTAGTGCAGCGGCGTGCGGCCGTTTTTGTCATGATCGTTCACGCCGAATCCGTCGGAAATCAACTGCTGAATACGCGGCAGGTCACCTCTCTTCGCGGCACTGTGCAGAGGTTCGGCCGCACAAGGATTAAGAAGAGCAACGCTAAAAAATATAGCGAACAAGCATGCTGTCATTCTTGCGAGCATTGTACTGATATTCCTTTCCAACTGATGTTGTTATTACCAAATCATTTGAGACCATACAGGATAGTAGTGGAACCTATTTGGTCTGACTGTGCAGTTGCCGAATCGTTTTCATTTGTTCCGATATGAGTTGATTCTTTTGCTCAAATAGCTTCTCTAGTTCCACTATTCTTTGGCCCTGTCTCTCCAGTTTTTCCTCCATTGTTTCTTGTTTGGTGGCCGGTTTTGCGTCGGGGTTCCAAACACCCGTCTTGGCCCATTCTTTACTCATTTCGATTTCAAAGTTCACGTAGAAGGCACTGCGTTCGATCAAATTCGCCTTGCGGTCTGGGCCTTGGTCAGCCCACAGCGGGTCATCTAAAGATGGGAACAAACCCGCGCCCTCATGCTCCAGTGCTGATTTTCCAAGAAGGCGTGCCGGCCCAACGCTTGGTAGTACGTGAGATTCTCTTCGCACCAGTCGATATCGTTTTCTGACAACCGCTCCTGAGCAACGGCGGTACCGACACTCGACAACGCGATTGCGATCATAAATACAAATAATCTTGGCAATCTATCCTGTCCCATTCCTGGGTATCCCTCACGCAGTCGCATGGCTCCTGAGCATGGCTTCGGAGACGCCACTTCGTCGACCATACATCGAATATTTGTACCACGTCTGTTGGCTCGTTCTAGAGATTCTTATTCAACAAGTACCGCGAAAAAATTCGCCGACAAATTTCTCATTGACAGGCCTTTTTTATATGTGTAATTACACTTTATGAAATTCGACACCGACATACGGAATCAATTGGCGAACGAAGTCGCGGGTGCCTGCGCTTGCTTCAAGGTGCGCCAAGCCGCGCGGCTCTTGACCCGAATTTACGACCACGCGCTGAAAGGCGCGGACCTCCGGGCTACCCAGTTCTCACTGTTGGCGGCCGCCACGGTGGGGGATGCGCCGACCTTAAGTCACCTCGCGGACATTCTTGGCATGGAACGGACCACCTTGTTGCGGAACCTCGGTCCCCTTGAGCGTCGCGGCTTGATCGCCGTCTCACCCGAGGGACACCGCCGCGCGCGCCAGGTCACCGTTACGCAAACCGGGCTGCAGACACTCGCCCGCGCCTTGCCCCTTTGGCGGGCCGCGCAAGAACGTTTGCGAGCAACGATGGGCGAGACGGACTGGTTAGGGTTTCACCGACATCTCGGCGAGGTCAACAGACTAGCATGATCGGCGTTGTGAAGCCGTGCCATCCCTTGAAACCGTTGGTCAACAACGGATGCCCGCATAGCGTCAAACGTCAAAAATTTTCGCGCTTATCCCCT
>JAAXGF010000066.1 GCA_012267605.1 Alphaproteobacteria bacterium
ACGCAACATGGTTCGGCCTGGTTTTATAGTACTTGCCATGGTTTTTTTGATCGGCGCATTCGGATCGCCGAGGGTCGAAGCGCGCGATGAACTCACTATCGGCGTGACACAGTTTCCCGCCACATTCAATCCGATCATCAATGCCATGCTCGCCAAATCGTATGTCCTCGCCATGGCATTACGGCCATTGACCGCCTACGACGCAAGTTGGGAACCGGTGTGCCTCCTATGCACTGAATTGCCGACAGTCGAAAATGGCCTGGCCCGCGTAGAAAAGCTTCCCGACGGGAGCGAGGGCATGGCCGTGAATTTTGCCATTCAGCAGGGTGCAACCTGGGGCGACGGAACGCCGGTTACCTCCCAGGACGCCGTGTTCGGCTGGAAGGTCGGCAGCCATCCGTTGACCGGAGTCGCCGATCACCAGGCTTTCGCGCGCATTCGTGACATCGAAATCCACGACGACAAGCGTTTTACCGTCCATCTCGATCAGCGCTATTACGATTATAACATTCGCGCTTCGATTCCCTTGCTACCGGCCCACATCGAATCCGATACGTTTGCCGATCCAAGAGAGTATCGTTTCCGAACCGCTTACGACACGGATACCACCAACCCTGGCCTCTATTTCGGTCCCTACCGCATCAGCGAAGTTGAACCGGGATCACACATCGTTCTGGTTCGCAATCCAACCTGGTGGGGTGAGCCCGCGTTCTTTCGCCGAATAGTTGTCCGCGTGATCGAGAATACTGTCGCATTGGAGGCGAACCTGTTGTCGGGCGCCGTAGACTACGTTGCTGGGGAACTCGGATTCAGTCTCGATCAAGCCCTCTCGTTCGAACGCCGGTACCCCGACGAATTCGCCGTCCACTACCAACCCGGCCTATTCTACGAGCATATCGATTTTAATTTGGACAATCCTATCTTGCAGGACAAAAGGGTCCGACAGGCGATGCTCCATGCCCTCGATCGGGAGCTCTTAGTGACCCAATTGTTCGCTGGCCATCAACCGGTTGCGCATTCGAACGTCAACCCACTCGACCGAGTCTATGCAGCTGACATCAGGACCTACGCCTACGATCCGGAACGCGCAGCCGCCCTGCTCGACGCCGCTGGTTGGTCGCGGGTCGGAAAGAGCACGCGCACGAACGAGCGTGGCAAGCGACTCTCGGTGCAACTGATGACAACGGCAGGTAACAAGGTGCGCGAGCTCGTCCAACAGGTTCTTCAAAGCCAATGGAATGCTGTTGGGATAGACGTCACCATCAAGAACGAGCCGGCACGGGTGTTTTTTGGCCAGACCATGGCCCACAGGGCATTTCCAGCGCTCGGTATGTATGCTTGGCTTTCAGCGCCAGAAAGCGTACCGCGATCTACGCTCCATTCGGAATCGATTCCAACGGCCGAGAATAACTGGTCGGGACAAAACTCTCCTGGGTTCGTCAACTCGGAAATGGATTCTCTAATCGACCGGGCGGAGATCGAGCTCGACCGAACCACGCGGAAAGCATTGTGGCGACGCATGCAAGAAATCTACGCTGAGGAGTTGCCTGTCTTGCCGCTGTATTTTCGAGCACAACCCTACGTTCTACCCAGGTGGCTCCGGGGCGTCGAGCCGACAGGTCACTTGGAAACGACGACCCTCTGGGTCGAAAACTGGCGCGCGGCCGATTAGGCGCATGACGCGGCACATTTCTCCGCTGCTGTCCGTCGAGAATCATTCAGTCGACTTTCCCACAGAGTTCGGAACAACGCGTGCGGTCGACCGCGTTTCATATGGAATTGGTCCGGGAGACGCGGTTGGCGTGGTGGGCGAATCGGGCTGCGGTAAAACGGTGGCGGCGCTCGCGACACTTCGTCTGGTACCTCCGCCCGGCCGCATTTCAGGCGGAAAAATTTTTTTCGAAAGTAAAGATCTCTTGACGTTCGGCGAAGGCCAATTGGAAAAGATTCGGGGGGATCGGGTGGCGATGATTTTTCAGGAACCGGCGACGGCGCTCAATCCAGCCTTCACGGTCGGCGACCAAATCGCTGAAGTTCTTCAGACCCATCGCAACACACCGCCACAGGCAGCCTTCGAAGCTGCGGTGGACCTCCTCGACCAAGTGGGAATTCCGGCACCGCATCAAAGAGTTCACGATTATCCACACAATCTTAGTGGAGGCATGCGCCAGCGAGTGATGATCGCCATGGCCTTGGCATGTGGGCCTGCCCTGCTGATCGCGGACGAGCCGACGACGGCACTGGACGTCACGATCCAGTTTCAGATTCTCGATCTGTTGTCGAAGTTACGCGAACAGCTCGGCATGGCCATCCAGTTCATCAGTCATAATCTCGCCGTGGTGGCGGAAATTGCTGACGAGGTACTGGTGATGTATGCCGGACGCATCGTTGAACGGGCACCGAGCACAAAAATATTTCGTCGCCCCTTTCACCCATACACCAAGGGTCTGCTAAAGACCATTCCGCGGCTCGATCAACGGTCACGGCGGCTTCCCACCATACCCGGCGTTGTTCCCGATGAGCGGCCGCACGGGTGCGCCTTCCTTGACCGGTGTTCGATGAAGGTGCCGAGATGTGCGCGCGCCGAACCCCAGCTTGAAATGGTAGACGATGGCCACGCGGCCGCATGTTTTGTTGTCAGCGGTTCCCAATGACGTCTTGGCAATATTGTCTATTGCTCTTTGCTAGACGAAGGTTGCGAGGGGCTGCATGAACGATCCGATCATGGAGGCCCGGCATGTCTCGCGCCACTATACGCTACGTGCTCCGGGGTTGTTTGGAGCGTCCGTCGGCACGATACGCGCCGTCGACGACGTGAGTCTGAAAATTTTTCGCGGCGAAACTCTCGCATTGGTCGGCGAATCCGGGTGCGGAAAATCGACCTTCGCCAGGGTCGTGGCGTTCCTCAATCGACCGACAGAGGGTGAAATCCGCTTCCGCGGCTCGGTTGTCGCGGGTCGCGACATCGCCTCGTGCGCAAAGAAATTCAAATGATCTTTCAAGATCCTTATGGAGCATTGAATCCACGCACGACGGTCTCGGCCATCATCTCCGAACCGCTGCGCATCCACCAACCCAAGAGCCTCCATAAGAATCGTGTTGCAAAACTGATGGAAGCGGTGGGTCTGGCGCCGAACCATGGGCACCGATATCCACACGAGTTTTCCGGCGGGCAGCGCCAGCGGATCGGCATCGCACGTGCTCTTGCGCTAAACTCGAGCCTCACCATTGCCGACGAGCCGGTTTCCGCTCTAGACGTCTCGGTACAAAGTCAGGTCTTGAACTTGCTTCAGGACCTCCAAGAGGATCGAAACCTGACTTATTTATTTATCACCCACGATATCGCCGTTGTCCACCACATCGCCGATCGGGTGGCCGTCATGTACCTCGGAGGAATCGTGGAAATTGCCCCACGCGAGGCGTTTTTTTCCCAGCCAAGACATCCGTATAGTCAGGCGCTGCTCGCCGCCGTGCCACGATTTGGACGCACCAAAAAGCGGCAGGGCGCGAACCTCGGCGGCGAGGTACCAAACCCATTGGCTCCCCCGAGCGGCTGCCCGTTTCACCCCCGTTGTTCAGGGGCGCAAGACCTCTGCCAACGGGTCAAACCGAACTTGGAACCGACAGCATCTGCGGGAGAGGTTCACCGCGTCGCTTGTCACTTCAAAGACTAGATGATGCCAGCGCGCCACCTGAAGGCCATTGACCCTCGGTACTTCAATGCGAGCATCATTGGAGCGAATTGTAAGCGATGAGCCGATACCTCGTCGGCAGACTGGCCGAATCGCTCATCGTACTGCTGATTATGAGCGTCGTAATCTACACGCTGATTGGACTGATGCCCGGCGATCCTATCGACATCATGGTCCAATCCGACCCGCACCTGACACCGGCAGACGCGGCGCGCCTAAAAGCCCTTTACGGATTGGACAAACCCCTCCTTGAACGCTACGCGAATTGGCTCGAGGCGGCGTTGTCCGGCGACTTCGGCTATTCACGCATTCAGAATCAGCCGGTCTGGACTGTGCTGGCGCCACGTTTGGTCAACAGCATAATCTTGATGGGCATTAGTTTCGTAGTATCGCTCTTGATCGCGTTGCCCATCGGCATTTATTCCGCGCTCAAACCCTATGGCGCTCGGGACTACGCCATCAATTTTATTGCTCTGGGAGGGATTTCCATCCCGGTTTTTTGGCTCGCTCTGATGATCATTTATCTTTTCTCCGTACGCTGGGGCGTCCTCCCGGCAAGCGGTATGCAGACGGTGGGAGTGGAGAGTGTTTGGGACAAGGCCAAGTACTTGGTCTTGCCGGTTATTACCTTGAGCGCAGCCAACGCAGGGAGCCTTACCCGTTTCATGCGCGCCGCGATGATGGAGACCATGCGCCAGGACTTTATCCGAACCGCGCGCGCCAAGGGTCTCGGGCGCCGTCAAGTAGTCCTCAAACACGCTTTGCGCAACGCGCTTATCCCGGTTGTCACCATACTCGCGCTGAGCTTCGGAAACTTGTTTTCGGGTGCCCTCATAACCGAAACCGTATTTTCCTATCTCGGTATGGGCAAGCTCATCTACGACTCGATTATCGGTAATGACTACAATGTAGCGCTGATCGCCCTGTTATTCGCGACGCTCCTAACGCTTGTTAGCAATCTGCTCGCCGATCTCTGTTACGCCTGGTTGGATCCCCGCATCTCCTACGGGGCGAGACAAGCGTGACCAAAACTTCCCAAATACAAACCCAGCGATTGTCGATGACGGCCCTAACCCTGCGTCGGTTTGTCCGCCACCGAATGGCCGTGGCGAGCGCGGCGATCCTTGCCATACTCGGCGTATTGACCTTGGCCGCGCCGCTGGTCGAGCTTGCCATGGGAATCGGCGCCAACGACATTGATTTACTCCACCGCTTCGCTGGTCCATCGCTCGCCCACCCCTTGGGCACCGATGAACTTGGCCGTGACCTCTTTTTGCGGTTGCTCTACGGAGGGCGAATATCTCTCATCGTCGGAATGGCGACGGCGTTGGTGGCCGCCGTAATCGGCACGACGATCGGACTCATCGCGGGCTACTATGGTGGTTGGCTCGATGCCCTGTTGATGCGTTTGACCGATGGGGTGATCGCCTTGCCGCTGTTGCCGCTGCTCATCGTCCTGTCCGCCGTGGACATGTCGAAGTTAGGGTTTGGCGACGCTTTCCTGGCCGGGGACTCAGCCAGCGTCTACCGAATGATGATCATTATCGCCCTGGTCGGATGGACGACGGTGGCGCGATTGGTCCGCGGTACCACACTAACCCTGAGGGAACGTGAGTACGTGCTCGCGGCACGCGGCATGGGTGCCTCTGGCGCGCGTATCATGCTCACGCATGTCCTGCCCAATACGGTCTCGCCCATCACTGTGGCGACGACCCTATCGGTGGGGACAATTATCCTCTTCGAATCAGTATTGAGTTTCCTTGGTTTGGGAATCCAGCCGCCGCTCCCAAGTTGGGGAAACATGCTGAACAACGCCCAGGAATTGATGAACGAGGCGCCAGCCCTCGCTTTCTATCCAGGAATACTGATCTTTCTGACCGTCGTCGCCTTCAATTTCCTAGGCGACGGACTCCAGGATTCGCTCGATCCAAAGGCAGTAACCCAGCGCCGGTAACCAAACAGCGCTCCAGGGCCCGAATTTGGCCGATCTTGCACCGAAAATCGCCACGGTGCTTCCGATGCCGAAGCGCCTACCCGGTGCCGCGCAAACGACCCACGAGTACAACGGTCGATTTCTTGAAGTTACCCCACCAATATCCGGATTCGGCGGCGCGCTTTCGGCAATGCACTGCCATGTCGGCTATCATATCCAACTGCGGACGTTCGGGTTGTCTCCTCGGGACGACTGGGTCTAGCCAACTTCGGACCCAGCTGCCCACTTCGCGCAGTCGGAATATTGGTGGTAGCTCTTGCACGAAGCTATCAAAATCGATTACAAATATCCTATAGTTGTATTTCCGGCGCCAGGATCATCGTAGGATGGCATAGCCGGCATGAAGCGTGAGAGTATCAATTGTTCTGTGTCACCAATCAACTACCGAACTGGAGGTCACAAGATGAGTTGGACATCGTGTATGAAGAAAAAGATTGAAGATGAGTGGGGAGCCATCGTTAAATATTGCGTGGACGGAGCGAATTCGGGGGACCTAAAAAAAATCGCGGAATGTATTTTGGAACTATTGCCGAATCTGGATCCAGAGGTTGTTGCCGCTACACTGGCTTTCTTTTCCACGGAATGCGCTTTTGATGCCGCCCCGGACGATCCCGCTCGGGCACGGAGCAGATAAGCAACTCGAGAGCGAAGGAATATCGTAGCTCAGTGGCTGGTCGAGTAGGACCCGTCCGGCTGGCCCGTTTCCGTTTGCGGTCCGGGAGGGACTCGCTCAGCGCCTACTGCAAGATCTGGGATGGCTAGGCTGTCATTGGCGGTGAGAATCTGGACCACCGGCTAGCCAGCTTGCCCACTTAATCCATGGGAGGGACCCGCGCGTTTATTCTTCCACAGCAAGCTAAATCTGGGCTTGCGTCATGCGTTCCATTGCTTCTTTGCGTCAGAAATCCAGGCTCCAGGTGTTCACCTCAATCCCAATCAGAATTTCTTCCATCACTCTGCGTCCTTCACTCGCATGGGGGCGGGGGCTGGGTGGACTTTCTTGACTAGATTTCCCTGGCAATTCTCCCCAACTTGCCAGCGGTAAGGTTGCATAGCGTTTCCAGGCCGTCCAAGCGCGCGCATGAGAAAACGTGCGAACCGGTAAATTGTCCAAGAAGGGTTGCCGGGTTAAAGCCGAAAAAAAACAGATAGGGAGCATTTTTCGCCGTAGACGAATCGATTCTATTGAGTCCGGAGTGGGTCAGACTCGGAAGCGCTTGGGGCGAGGAATGGGTGGCGGCTTTCTGATCCGCAAGCGGACGTGGCGTCAGCCCATGGGCGGCATCATTGCGTATAGAGCGACAATCTGGGTGAGAGCCGCGCGTCAATCAGGATGAGATTCCCGGCGGCAGCGGCGAGGGAAATGATTCCCCTATGCGTTGGCGATTTCAAGCTGTTTTTGGTTTTGATTGTCGCGGCGTGCCAGGTATCGAGGATTTGATTGTCGCGGCGTGCTTGGGCGGTCGGAGATGAAGCGGCCCGCGGAGGCGATCTCCGCAGGCCACGACAGGCAAGGCCGCTCAGCCGAGCTGGCGGGGCGGCTCAGTCCTTGGTGTTTTTCCCGGTGGCGAAGCTTGCCGGCCGCCCGGGTTTTCGCTTACCTCTGTCGAGGGC
>JAAXGF010000020.1 GCA_012267605.1 Alphaproteobacteria bacterium
CCACGAGTTGCGGAAGTCGGGCTAAAGGTGAATGCGTCGACCTCGATAATTTCCCCGAGGGTGGAAATCGCATCAACGTAGGTTAACAACGTTACAGAATATGACAGGCGGGCGGATCCGTTCAACTTATAGGATTATGCGGTGACGACCGTGTAGCAGCTCTGATTGGCATCGCAGTTTCGAGCGGCGTCAGAACTTACCTCGATCTCTTCGTTGATCGCGAGGTTAGGTCCTTCTGATACAAACGCGACATCAGACGATTCACTAATTCCTACAGCCGGAATAATATTGGCACTCACGCGAGCAATGCCGTCGGCGGACAAAACTGGTGATTCCGAAGATAAAAGAAAGATCAGTGCTAGATAGGCAGCTATATATGGGTGATAAGGGTTAATAATAATTTTTCTAATATTCATTTATACATCATTGTACAAATATTCGTTTCAATTACTCCTCTCCGAGAGCAATTAAGATATACGACCTTGATTAAAAAGTAAACGAAAAATTAATAGTTTTTTAGTAATATCTTAAGAGGTATCGCTTCTTTCTACTGGGATGTTTCCGACAAGCTAACGATTTAAATGAAAACGTTGGTCTATCGAAATCCAACGATTGACAGCATCCGCGGCTGTTAAGCGATCGTATATGTTTTGCGTCGGCCAGCTGAATCGACACCGATCCGTGCAGCAAGGATTACTCCATTCACCAGAATATTCTGGCCACGCGGTTAAGGCCTGATTCGAATTACTGTGTTTTCGTTCGCTGGCTCGATCCCGAAAGCGAAAAAATTGAAATGCGGGGACGGCTTGGCGGTCAATCGTCTGGGGTCAAAACCGGCGACAGCGTTTGGTGTGTTGGAAGGGAGCTACTGATACTCGACGGTAATGTCGAAGCTACGGCACACGCCGCACCACGAACTAAATTGCGTCTCATTGGGCTTTCTCCTTTCAAAGACTATGTGTCTCCGTTGAACTGCCGGACACCCGTTTGCCTCCTACCTGGGACATTTTGCGTCGATTGACGCGAGATGATTATCCCAATCGGGTTTGGAGTAGTCTGAAGAAAAGAGATAAGTAGTTAAAAAACTCTAAAAGCAGTAGGGAATTAGGTGCAATTATGACATCTATTTTTTCCAAATGAGGTAGTTGAAGATTGATAGTTAAAACTATTTAGTAGTAAAACGTGACTTATATATACTAATAATTGTACCTCACTAAAAATCCCTGCGTATTTGAGCTAAGCGGCATTACATTTTTAGGTTCACTGATTTTTTACTATCCCCGTTAACCATAGGTTTGAAACCTTGATCGTGGGTAACACGCGACTCATACGTCCGCGTTTGGGCGTTTCGTCACCTCATTCGGATGCCGTGGTTACTTTGTCGGGTACAAATTCGATCGCGAGTCACGGAACGTGTCGTTTTTTTGTCTGTCGATTGGCAATCGGCTCGCAGTGGCCGCACTCGGCGTCACATGTCTCACGGCATGCGCTCCGCTGACAAGCTTCGAAATTCCGGATTTTCTTAATCTCGAGCAACCCAGCAGTCCATCCGGTCCCAACGAGCTTGGTGCCGATCCAGTTCGGCATTGGCTAGTGAGAGGTACGCAAAGCACTAAACGGCGTGGCATTCAGTACGGCGAACTTGCCGGCAATCAACCGGGGCCTTTGCTTAATCCTGTACAGAACGGTACTGAAGCCAAGATATCTCCAGAACTGTTGTCGCATGGCGAGAACTCTTTTCCTAGGCCGACCAAACCCAATTCGGGCGCACCCGAGCCCAATGCCATTGCGCGAGCAAAGACTCCGGAAACAGAAATCGAGTGTTCATCACATCCGTCCGACGAAGTACAGAAGACCCATACGACCGTGGTTCAGGAGATGGGAAACCACTCTTTTCGTGATGCCAAGACGTCTCGGGAACGACCTCTCCCACCCGAATACAAAATTCATGTGAGCTCCGTACGCAGCGCCAAAAATGTAGAAAATGCGTGGGAGCGGCTACAGAAGGAACACAAGGACATTTTCGACGGTCTCGTTCGCACCGTGGAACCGATCGATCTAGGACCAGAAAAGGGAATATTCTATCGAATTCATGCCGGCCCATTAACTCGGTCCGCAGCGTATGCCCACTGTAAGGCGTTCGCCAAACGAAAAAGCTGGTGCACCGTCGTAAAGGCTGATGGTCCAGTATCAACTGGGCACAAATCTAACAATTCGCCGGGCAGGGATGAACTGAAAGAGTCCCGGTCCGGGTTGGCCGTCACATTCCAGTCCGTATCGCTCGTAGATTCATACCCCAGTTGTTCGGAGAGGTCTCCCAAGAATCCAGTGGCTGCAGCTGCTGGGATGACCAAAGAAGCGATGCAGGTCGCGAAAATCGAACCCGGGGCGGGTGTAGGGCCGTCAACCCCGTTGTCGGTAATCGAACCCGCGGACGATGATCTTCTGATTTTGCAGCTGCAGATCAACGACCTGGTGTTGAGCGAGGGATTGACTGCGTATCAAATCCCATCCGGTGTGTGCCTTTACTTATCCGAAGTAACCGAAGCTTTGGATTTTCCGATTTCCGTAAGGGTGGATCAAGTCCGAGCGGAAGGCTGGTTCTTGCACGAGGATCGCACCTTCGTCCTCGATCTCATGCGCAACGAAGTCTTGATCGCCAATAGAGTTGCTGACTTTGATGCAAATCGAATCGAACGACATCCGAATGGAATCTGCGTTGAGCTGACGTTGCTTTCGAGCTGGTTCCCGGTCAGTTTCAAACCCAATCTGTCAAACGCGTTCATTAACCTTATTTCCTGGGAGCCGCTCCCAATCGAACAACGTCTGGCCCGGGAAAAGCGGCGCAAGGGCCTACGTTCAGGGAGCACCGGTGATGTCGACTACCCTAGGGTTGAAATCCCGTATCAAACATTCCGGTGGCCCGCGGTGGATACGTTTGTCGATTACCAACTGTCCAGAGAAAATTACGATGCGATCCAAGAGCGGCGTGGCCGCTATAACGTCCTAGTGATTGGCGATCTCTTGCAAATGAGCGGTGAGCTATTCGTTAGTGGCGATACTGAGGACACAGTCTCCAGTGCGCGCGCCTCGCTCGGACGGAAGGATCCAGCGGGTGGTCTGTTGGGACTCCTCGACGCCAAAGAGTTTACCGTCGGAGATGTTGCGACACCTGAGACAAGACTAGTCGCCACGAGCCGAACTGGGCGGGGCGTCTCGATTTCAAGCTTTCCACTCGATCAACCAGACGAATTTGACCGAATCACGCTGCGGGGGGATTTGCCGATCGGCTGGGAGGTCGAATTATATCGGACCGGTATTCTCCTTGACTTTCAATTGTCCCAGGAAGATGGCCGGTATGAGTTTTTGGACGTGCAGTTGTTGTTTGGCCGGAACGAACTTCGGCTTGTGTTTTACGGCCCACAGGGCCAAATCCGAGAGGAAACCAAAGAGTATTCATAGGTAGCTATTTTGTCAGACCTGGCGAGGACTATTTTCAGTTCGCCATTAACCAGCATGAGCGTGATCTCATCACGGTTGACGACATGGTCGAATCGTCGCCGCAAGGAGATACCCGTTTCGTTCTCAAGTATGAGAGGGGAATAGCCGACGGCTGGTCGCTCGGCGGCGCAGCGTTTAGCCTCCCTTTCGAGGACGAAAGACGGAATTATGCTTCCCTGTATTTAAACGCGAGCTTTCTGAGCTTTGCCACTCAGTTGGATGTCGCCGCCGACATTGATGGTGGCGGAGCGGGCGAAATGTCGGTGCAAGGCTATTTCGGTCCCCTCAATCTCTTTGCGCGACACGGTCAGTTTCTTGACTTCGTCAGTGAACGCGTAAACCAGTCGGTCACAGACGCTCTGAAGAATGCCAGCGAGGTGAGGGCGGACGTCGTTATTCCAGCCGGAGCCGGCTTCTACCTCCTGGTTACTGTTGAGGCTTCGCACGGACATCGCGAATCAGGCCTTCACGAGCTGAACCTTGGGAATCGCATCTCCACCGCGTATGAACGACTATCGGTCACCAACACGCTCCAATTCGACGGACGCTATGGCGGGGACGAACAGGACAGCGAAATCGCAACTGGAACATTCTTGCTCAATTACGATTTGGGCCTGGTCGGAATCCGCGGCGAGATGAATTACGACGCCCATCCTGAACGATCAGTGTCAAACTTGCTCCTCACGACTGACTGGGACATTGAAGAGGACATCAGTGCACGATTCGTTGCGTCCCATGACCTTCGCGAAGAAATTACCGGCGTGACCACCGGCCTAAATATGAGGATGGGCGATTTTGATATTGGAGCAACGTTGGGCGCTAGCGACGACGGCGCCTACTTCGCCGGCCTTTCGCTGGCTATTTCCTTTGGCCGCGATCCTTGGTCGGGTTCCCTTCGCACGGTACGATCGCGCGCGGCGGGCCAGGGAACGGTGGCGGCGCGCGTGTACGTTGATGAAAATCGCAACAGCCAATTCGATGACGGTGATCAGCTGCTGCCGAATGTCGGATTCGTAGCCAACCGCAGCAAGAGCAAAGACCTGACGGACGACAACGGAACGGTTGTCATCGACAGTTTACCGGTTTATCGGGATATCGCTTTTTCGGTATCCCGGGGTAGCCTCGAAGACCCCTATATGGTGCCGGCTCTCGACGATCTCAGAATTGCGACCCGTCCGGGCGCGGTAGCCATGGTGGATTTTCCACTCGTCAGAACCGGTGAAGTCGACGGAACGGTGTACCTTGCGAAGGAGGACGCGATCGAAGGGCTAGGAGGAATCCAACTAGAACTATTGAACGACCGCAATGAAGTCATGCAGACCACACGAAGCGAATTCGACGGCTTTTACCTCTTCGAGTTGGTGCCGCTGGGAAAATATCGTGTCAGACTTTCACCGCCACAATTGAACCTGCTTTCGCTAACGGCGCCTGCGGACAAAGAGGTCGTTCTGATCAACGACGAACCAGTTATCAGCGGTATTGACTTCACAGTATCCAAATCAGTTGAACGATGAAATTCATGGTAAAAGCGATATTTCGAGCCGATTGGTTGAGCGGCGGGTGCACGTCCCCATATTTAATATTTGCGGGCAACGGGGGCGTAATCCCCGATTTTGGCTCCTCCTCGAACGGGCAATCCAATGAGTAATCATGAGCTAAAAATTTTTGATTCAGACTTCTTGCCGACCTGTTGGATTTGGATAACGGCTCATTGGGGGTCGATGACCCCCACTTCAGTTTGCGCTCCGGATCCTACGCAGCTATCTTACTAGTGAGGCGTCGGGCAACGGGAATCGTGTGATCGTGCGGCAGGGAGGCAGTTATGGCAAGATCGTGTTTGATCGCATGCCTTGGTCTCATTCTAGGTTTGGGATCCGCGGCAGCTGAGGACGAATCAGTCGCGGAAAGTGGAACGGCAGTTGCAACTAATTCATCAAGTAGATCCGCTCAAGGGACTGCCTTTGGCGCAACCGCTGATTCCGTTGATCAAGGGAAATGGATTTGTATCGCTGACGCGGCCATGGGTTTTAAATACAATGAGGGGAAATGGATACCTGAAAATCTTGAAGTCAAAGATAACCGTTACGTTGTCGCACGGCGCAAGCTGGCGGACGAAGATGAGCTTCCGAAAAATTTAGATGAATTACGTGATAAAATTCTAGGTGAACCAGGTGTATTTTATGTTACGAAATTTGGAGAAGAATATAAAACAAAATGTGAAGACGACTCTCCAAACCGAATCGGGGTAATCGTATGTAATAGGAATACACGTAACACTCCTTATAGTGCAGATTCATTTCGTCTTGACGTGAAACAATTGACATATATTCATATTTTTTCGATCGGTTATTTTGAATCAGAATACGCCCCATTTGCGGAATACGGGTCTCTCAGTCCCCACATTGAAATTGGAAAATGCTCGCAAATCTGAATGCGATGCGAAATTCTCGTACTTATTCAACTGTTTTCCGCCTCGCAAGTTTGGCCGCTCGGTTATGTGAAACAAATACCTCGGAATTTGGGTAGGCCTGACGGATCCTTTTTTCGATTTCCAGGGCCGTCTGGTGCACCACGGTAAGGGAGTGGCTTCTCCCAGTGATCAACCCTAACTGGATGAATCGGCCAATTCCCGTGGCGCGCGTCCTTAATTCACTCACATGAGTGACGATCGGATGGTTTTCAGCGATCCTCCGAACTGCTGTCCGCTCATCGTCCGGAAGTTCCCCGTCCATGAGCTGGTGAAATGCGCGCCGCGCGAGTGGCCAAACACCGCATAGGACATAGAGAGCGATGGAGATGGCAACGAGAGGATCAATTCGTGCCCAACCAGAACCGGCACTCATCGTCAACGACAAGATGACGCCAAGATTGATAAGCACGTCAGTCTTGTACTGCAGGGCGTCCGCGCCAATAGCAGTTGATCCCGTTCGGCGAGCCACAAACTGTTGAAATCCGACAACCGTGCAAAGGATGACGATGATTAAGAGCATAAAGCCGATTCCCAAATCTGCGTTTGCCACCGGCGCAGGATCGAACATGTTTTCGATTGCTTCCCAAACGATCAACAGGGCGAGCGCTGCAACAAACAGCCCGCGGAGAAGTCCGGCGAGCGGTTCCGCCTTTCCGTGCCCAAATCGATAATGTCGGCTTGGTGGCCGCAATGCGTAGCGAATGGCGACGAAATTAAGCAGCGCGGCCAAGGTATGAACACCAGATTCGACTAAGGATGATAAAACACTGAGCGAATCCGTATATAACCATGCTGCGAGTTTTATTCCCGCCATCGTGATTGCCGCGCTCACTGAAACAGTTGTAGATATCTTTAACAGGCGTGTGGCCGGAAATTTTCCCAAGATTCTGACGAGAAGAGCCTGAACGGAAGGCGAATTCTTCATTCGCCACCTGCGCCAAGAGATCGACGCGACGGCGAAAATCAGAATCACATATAAGAAAAATACGGTGCTCGAAAATTCCATCGGTTTCTCATGAAGCCTCTCCACCAAACGCACGGTTACACGAACCAACGGATGTTGGGCGCAGAGGCGACGAATCGTTGCAGGGTTACTAAGACACCTTCACAGGCTGGTGGTCCGGCACCGCCGGAGGCCAACTACTTCTTGCGCCGGCCATCGAGTGCCACAACCTCAGCACCTTGAGAAGGCTGCTTTTTTTGATCGGCGCTATCCGTCGGCCCGGTCACGGTGTTGGTATCCGTCGGTGCGCCATCCGGTATTGTTGAGGGGCGGGGAATGTCCTCGAATTGAAGCCCAAATTGTACGCTGGGATCAGCGAATTTTGTGACTGCGGCGAATGGAATGTGGAGCGTTTGGGGTTTTCCGCTGAAACTGAGTGCGACGGAAAAACTATCGTGCGAAACGGTAAGGTCCCAGAACTGATGCTGAAGTACGATTGTCATTTCGTCGGGGTAACGTTCGCGCAAATTGTCGCCGATCGCCACCCCCTCGTGAGTAGTGCGAAATGTAATAAAAAAATGATGGTTATCCTGCAAACCATGTTTCGAAGTGAGGCGCAATGATTCGACCATCACGCCACGAAGAGCCCGCTCAACCATAAGGTCGTAACGCAGCGTACCGCCCTCACCATGTTTTCCCACTATATCGCGTCCCGCGTGTTTGTCTTCATCAACCCCAACCATATAGCGCTAGGAAACACTTTGCCAGCGCGCGGAACTGTGGGT
>JAAXGF010000355.1 GCA_012267605.1 Alphaproteobacteria bacterium
CGGTCAAGTATATAATTCCCAAATGACTCTGAAATGGGCGAACGGGGCGATCTGCGCGCCAGTGTTGCCCATCAGTGTGCTAACGACCTGTTGTGCTTCCGTGTCGATGAGAGCGTCGGATACAGGTTCAGTGAGCCGCTTTCGCTTGGCTACCGCCAGCTGAAAGTCCAGCTCCCGGGACTCAACGATGTTCACCAAATCACTATCCGTGAGAACGGGAGAATGACGAACGATCGGCAGCGCGACTTCAGCGACATCCTTGGCCAACACGACAGCGATGTCGTGGGGGAGCCGGGCGTTGCGCTTGAGCTGTTCGGACATCGATTGGCGTACCGACATGATGTCGTCGCGTAACGACGCGCGGAAGATGGCCTCAGCCATGACCCGCTCTTCTTTGCGCAGAGCCCCACCATTGAATTCGCTGGCAAAATTGCCGACCGTGATCTCTCTCATTGCCGGCGACAACTCGCCTAAGATTTTTGAGACCTTTTCTTCGGTTGAATCCATCACCATCCCAATCCGCTGCCTAAAAAACGGACACGCATACCCGGCTGATACCAAATCTCGGTAAAAACTTGGTAAATGGGCCAGGGAACAACTGGCCTTCCGGTGGTTACTCGAACGTGTGGCACCTGGGATGTCGGCATTAAATTCACCGACTCTTGCAAATCAATTAATTCTTTCTGGTTGGTCGGAATCGCGCATAAAGAGTCTGCGGATCGGACTGGCGGACTGGAGGGCGATCGGGGGCTCGAACCCCGGACCCGCTGATTACACCACCACCACGGCTTTCGCCGCCTCCAGATCACCGCGCGGGTGACCGGCGTTCGTGGCCCGGACTATCCCATCACCTTAGGCATCTCGGCCCGTAGGTGGGCGCCGTCTAGTCTCTACACCGTCCCCGGCGTTGCCGGGGCTTGGCTCGGGATCGCCATCGTCGGTAGCGGAAGGGTTCCCCGAATTTGACGCCTGTTCACCCGCAAGTTTCCCGGCGGGGCTCCCAATCGAGAGTCAGCTGCTCTGCCAACTGAGCTAATCGCCCATTTGCCGCGCCCCCGCGTACAAACCCACCGCGGCGGGCATCAACCGCGATATAACAAAGCTGGGCAACCTTGTCGAGTGGGACTCCTTGACAATATCGACGCCGAGGATCCGATACCCAATGCCGCCTGCCGATGTGGCAATCTGCTCGAATGCTCATAACAAACCACCCCGCCGCGGCAACATCACGTCTCGGTGGATGTTTACGCTGATCAACAGACCAAAACTGATCAGGATCGTCAGCATCGCTGTTCCACCGTAGGAAATCAGGGGCAATGGGATGCCAACAACCGGAATTAACCCGGTTACCATAGCAATGTTAATAAAAACGTAGAGAAAAAAGGTCGTCATAATACCCATGCCAAGTAGCCGGCCAAACTGACTTGTACTGCGCAGACTGATAGCAATACCGATGGCGAGGGTAATCAAGTAAAGTCCGAGAAGAGCCAGGGCGCCTACTAGGCCAAACTCCTCTGCCAACATTGTAAAGATGAAATCCGTCTGTTTTTCGGGCAAGAAATTTAAATGACTTTGCGTTCCTTCGAGAAATCCCTTGCCGAACAGCCCCCCGGATCCCAGGGCAATTTTCGACTGAAGGATATGATATCCCGAGCCTAGGGGATCCCGTTCCGGGTTGATGAAGGTCAAGACCCTTTGCTGCTGATAATCGTGAAGAAGATGCCAAGCCAACGGAATAGCCGCCAACACAAATGCTAAACTTGCACCGAATACCCACAACCTGACCCCGGCGAGAAAAAAAATTGCCCCACCCACTATAATCAGGAGCAGCGCGGTTCCAAGGTCCGGTTGACGAATGACCAGCCACGAGGGAATGAGCAACAGAACCAGTGGGATGATCAACGTGGGAAGGCGCCGGACCTCCTCGCCCGACATGCCGTGAAAATACCGTGCCAAGGCGAGAACCAAAGCAATCTTCATCACTTCGGAGGGTTGAATCTTAAAGATTTTCAAGTCGATCCATCGTTGCGCGCCCATGCCCGACGTGCCGAGAAACTCGACGCTGATCAAGAGGATCAAGGCGACACCGTAAATCAAATAGGCAGACCGCAACAACTGGCGTACGTCGACCAAGGCGATGGCGAACATGAGCACAAGTCCGATTCCGAATCGCGCCAGCTGCCGCAAAGCCCATGGTTCGTATTCCCCGTTCGCGGCAGAATACAACATGGCAAATCCGATTCCGGCGATCAGACTTACCAGTAGCACCAGGGTCCAATTTATCTGGCTGAACTTCGCAAGAAGCGGCAAAGTTCCGCGCTTGAGCCCGAATCCGAAACGCATGTTCTAACCGAACCCGACGGTACCGCGCCGTGTCAGCGGTCGCGGACCAAGCGTCGTCAAACGTCGCTGCGCATCGAACAGGATATCCCGGGCGATGGGAGCTGCCGCTTTCGAGCCTGAACCCCCATGTTCGACCACGACTGAGATGGCGTAACGTGGATTGGAAACCGGCGCAAATGCGACAAACAAAGCGTGATCCCTTTCTTCCCAGGGTTTGTCCTCGTTCTTGTGCACACCCGCCGCGCGTTCACGCCGGCTGATACTGCGGACCTGAACGGTGCCGGTTTTTCCGGCCATCTCCTTGCCTTCCTGCTTGATCCGCGCCGCGTAGGCGGTACCTCGGGTATGGTTGGTAACTCGTTCCATACCCTCGCGAACAACCGCTAAACTCGTACCCGAAACGCCGATTGACGCAAAGTCCGGCGGTGTTTGATTGACGGCGTCGGTAGGGACATCGCGCAACAGCCGTGGGACTACCGCCATGCCACCATTGGCGATGCGAGCCGTCATGACGGCGAGCTGAAGCGGCGTTGTTAACAGATAACCCTGGCCGATGCCGATAACTAAGTCCTCACCTTTTTGCCAGCGGCCGCGCTTCGAATCCATCTTCCACTTCTTCGTCGGCACCAATCCCGCCTGTTCGCCGGGCAGGTCTATTCCCGTCGTCTGGCCTAAACCGAATTTGCGCGCTGTTGCGGCGATACGGTCGACTCCGAGACGTCGGGCAAGATCATAAAAATACACGTCACATGACTTTTGAATCGCCGACACCATATCCAGATAGCCGTGTCCACCCCGTTTCCAACAATGGAACCGGCGATTCCCGAGACGCATATGACCTGGGCAATACACCGTGTGATCCTGCCCGGCGAGACCCTCGTCAAGAGCGGCAAGCGCCACGATCATCTTGAACGTGGAACCAGGAGGATACTGTCCTGAGATCGCCTTGTTGACGAGCGGCTTACGCTTATTTTGGAGGAGACTGCTCCAGTTTTTGCGGCTGATCCCGCTATTGAATTCGATCGGATCGAAGCTCGGTGAGGAAACCAGGGTCAGGATTTCGCCGCCATGGATGTCCATGACGACCGTGGCGGCGCTCTCACCGGCCAGGCGCGCGCTGGCATAGCGCTGCAGCCCACTGTCGATGGTCAGGACCAAATCGTCTCCTGGTCGCCCCTCATGGCGACGAAGCTCGCGGATCACGCGGCCATAGGCATTTACTTCGACCCGGCTATTGCCCGCTTCGCCGCGCATGCGTTCGTCATAAATCTTTTCGGCACCATTTTTTCCGACGCGAAAACCGGGCAGGCGTAGCAAGGGATCGTCTGCCCCTTCGCTTTCTGATGCGGGTGCCACGTGGCCAACCACGTGTGCGGCCTCAGATCCCAACGGATAATCACGGCTTTGGCCGACATCGATAGCGATTCCCGGCAGTTCCGGGGCATTTACCTCAATACGTGCAACCTCAGCCCAGGAAAGGTTCTCTTTTACCGTGACCGGTACAAAAGTCCTTTTGCGGGCGACTTCATGCAAGATTCGATTCCGCTCACCCGAGTTCAGCGGAATCAGCCGTGCCAAGGAGTCTAGAGTAATGCCAACGTCGGCCGCATCCTCTGCAACAAGAACAACGTTGTACGTGGGCTGATTTGAGGCGAGAGGCTCGCCAAAACGATCAAGGATTCGACCGCGCGGTGGTGCCAGCAAACGCATGTTGATGCGGTTGTCGTCCGCGAGCATGGTGTATTCATCGGATTCAATGACTTGCAAGTAGTAGAGGCGACCCGCGAGTGCGGCGAACAACGCCGCCTTACCCCCGGCAAGCAACGCCGCACGGCGCGAAAACAGCTTTTGCAATACTGGATCGCTGCGCATCGCACCGCGCATCAAGCCTTCGCCACAAGGCGCTTGTGGGCAACGGCGAAGAACCAGGTCAGACACGGATAGATCAGGATCGTGACAACATGCTGAAATAACAGGAGCCGCGGCTCCATGATGGTCCAATGGTAGAGAGACGCGAGTAGCCAGCTGACCACGGCAGCGGCCGGCGCGACCAGCATGAAACAGCACCACACGACGACGAAAGTCTTGCCAAGAAAAAATCGGCGTTGCGCGACGACCGCGCCTTGCACGAGCAACAGCACTAGCGCACTCATACCCAAGGGTGTCCCGATGAGAACGTCCTGCATCAATCCGATGCAAAAGGTCGCTGCTAATGGCAGCAAATCGGGACGGTAAATGCTCCAGTAATAAACCGAAACCAGGGTTAGCATCGGCGTCACCTGTACGTACCCCGGCGCGGGAAATGGTGCCAGGCCAATGAACACTAGCGCCAGAGTCAAAAACACCGGGGTGCAGTTGCGCACGCTTTGCTCGACGCGTGGACCAAACGCCGTCTTCACCGCAACGCACCCTCCGGGGCCGCCAGCCGGGTCTCGGGTAGAACCCCGGGAAGGACGAAATTTAGTACGCGCACGTATTCAAGCCGGTGCCATCGAACAAATGGTTGGACACGAACCACGCCGTCCGCCACTTCGGCCACGATGCCTACGGGTAAACCCGGTGGAATCATTCCGCCCTGGCCCGAGGTAACGATTCGATCGCCAGGCGCTATTGTCGCGTTCATCGGCAAATATCTCAGCGTCGGTCGGTCGGAATTATCGCCGGCGAGAATCGCCGGATCGCGTGTGGACTCGACGATCACCGGAATGCGGGAGTTAAGGTCCGTCATCAGCAGCACACGGGCGTTGCGGTCGCCGGATTCGACGACGCGGCCAACCACGCCATCACCGTTGATTACCGCCTGGCCTTGTTGAACCTGATCGCTGGAACCGGCGTTGACCAGAACAGTACGGACAAACGCCGTTCGTGAATCGGTAATGACCCGCGCGGTGACGAAACTCGTGCGCGGCTCCGCGACCAGATTCAACATACCGCGCAGGGCGTGGTTTTGTTCACGCAGATTGCGCGCCGTTTGTTGCCAGTGCCAAAGCCGCGCGTTCTCCTCGCGCAAACGAGCGTTCTCGCTTGCCAAATCAAGCAAGACGCGAGTGTGGTCAACCAGTTCGGTCACACTCGCGACGGGCCGCGAAATAACGTCGAGTACAGGGGCAACGACGTCGCTGATCCCCGTCTTGATGTGTTCGACAAACGCCGTTTCGGCACGGCCCAAAACCATCAAAGCCGCAGCGGCGGCGAGAAGAAGACCAAACGCGAATCGCTGAAACCAGACCTTGACCGGAATGGCGAGGCGCCGGACCTGGCTGGTCTGAATTCGCACGACTGGCTCCCCTTGGCGTTACCCGACGATCGGGATTTCCCGTCCGCTGATGACAACGGCGCGACACGGGGCAAGACGGAACGCGGGCGCCAACCGGTGCGTGGTGGTTCGGTGGCTTCGTATCATTGATCTGGCGGGTGCCCCCTCGACCTCATCAACTTTCGTAATGTTTGTAGAGAACCTGACGCAACGTTTTCATCTCTTCCAAGCAACGGCCAGTACCCAAGGCAACGCACGACAATGGTTCGTCCGCGATGGATACCGGAAGCCCGGTGGCATGGCGCAACACGAAGTCCAGGTTGCCTAGAAGCGCGCCGCCACCGGTCAAGATAATTCCCTTATCGACGATGTCCGCGGCCAGCTCGGGTGGCGTTTGCTCCAAGGCTACCTTGACGGCCTCAATTATTGCGCCAACTGGCTCAGCCAAGCTTTCGGCGATCTGCCGCTGACTGATGACCAATTCCTTGGGCACGCCGTTCATCAGATCACGGCCCTTAATTTCCAGCAATTCCCCGTCACCATCCTCGGGCGGACAGGACGTACCAATCAGTTTCTTAATGCGTTCAGCACTGCCCTCGCCGACCAGCAGATTATGGTTTCGGCGAATATAAGCGATGATCGCTTCGTCCATCTTATCGCCGCCGACGCGGACCGAGCGCGAATAAACAATGCCCCCAAGCGAGAGTACCGCGACCTCTGTAGTTCCACCACCGATGTCGACAACCATCGAACCGGTGGGTTCGGTTACCGGCAAACCGGCGCCGATCGCCGCGGCCATTGGCTCCTCGATCAAGAAAACCCGACGTGCTCCGGCGCTCTCCGCCGATTCTTCGATGGCGCGCCGCTCGACCTCGGTAGAACCGGACGGCACACAGACGATGATCTGCGGGCTGGCGAAGCTGCGACGGTTATGGACCTTGCGGATGAAGTGCTTAATCATGACCTCCGCGACGCCGAAATCGGCGATAACGCCATCCCGCAGAGGCCGAATCGCTTCTATGTTTCCCGGTGTCCGGCCGAGCATTTGCTTAGCTTCTTCGCCGACTTCGAGAACCTCCTTCTTGCCGTGATCGTTGTAGATGGCAACGACCGACGGCTCGTTGAGGACGATCCCACGACCGCGCACATAGACCAAGGTATTGGCGGTGCCAAGGTCAATCGCCATGTCGGCGGACATCATGCCGAGAAGCCTAGAAAACATCGTCTAAATCCGCGCAAATTCCCCGGAGCGAAGCGAACCGGCATCACCCCGGGAGGTTGCCGACTGCCGTCGAACGGCGATCATCTCTGTTTCCCCGCTCACGCCGAAAGCGCCGCCGGTGCGGTTTTTTCACGCTTGACCAAGAGCTTGTTTACCGCGTTTACATAGGCCCGGGCGGAGGCAACGAGCGTATCCGTATCCGCTCCTTGCCCGTTCACGCTACGCCCGTTTTCCACCAGCCTGACAGTAACCTCGGCCTGGGCGTCGGTGCCTTGGGTAACCGCGTGAACTTGATAGAGAGGCAAAGTCGCCTCATGGGGTACCATCGCTTTAATGGCGTTAAAAGTAGCGTCC
Source organism: Alphaproteobacteria bacterium (assembly GCA_012267605.1). Lineage (GTDB taxonomy): Bacteria > Pseudomonadota > Alphaproteobacteria > JAAXGF01 > JAAXGF01 > JAAXGF01. The sequence continues at coordinate 7,176 of JAAXGF010000355.1, forward strand.
ACCGGACCGTTTCCTGTGGCGCTTGTGGATCGGCGTTCGCCTTCGATATCCAAGGTCACATCGGCTTTGTGCGGGCCGCCTGAACCACAGACCACCTGCATCGCGACAAAGGTGACACGTTCGCTGCCGCGCGCTACCTCATCGTCAACGATGGCCATGATGTCCTCGTCGAAGATTTCCTTCTTCTTGTCCGCCAAATCCTTGAGCCGGCGAAACGCGTCGTTCAGGGCTTCATCGCCAAGTTCGTAGCCCAATTCCAGAAGCTTTCGACGAAACGCGTGCCGACCCGAATGCTTCCCCATGACCAAGGTCGACTTGGTCAAGCCAACTGATTCGGGGGTCATAATCTCATAGGTCGACGCGTGCTTCAGCATGCCATCTTGGTGAATGCCTGCCTCGTGTGCAAAGGCGTTGGCGCCGACAACCGCCTTGTTTGGTTGAACCGAAAATCCGGTGATCGCCGCAACCAAGCGCGACGCCTTCATGATGTGCTCGGATTCGATACCTGTCTCGCAGCCCAGAACGTCCCGACGAGTGCGCAGAGCCATGACGATCTCTTCCATGGCAGCGTTACCCGCCCGTTCGCCCAAACCATTGATGGTGCATTCGACCTGGCGCGCGCCGGCTGAGACAGCGGCCAGTGAATTTGCCACGGCCAATCCGAGGTCATTGTGGCAATGCACCGATACCACCGCCTTGTCGATGTTCGAAACCCGGTCGAAGAGCATGGCGATCAGGCGCGCAAATTCGTCTGGCACAGCGTAGCCAACCGTATCGGGAATGTTGATTGTGCCAGCCCCAGCTTCGATCGCCGCCTCCACGGTACGGCAGAGAAAATCGTGCTCGGTGCGAGAACCATCTTCGGGACTCCACTCCACGTCATCGCTCAAATTGCGTGCGTAGGAAACGCTCTCGCTGACGGTCTGGAGCACGTCGTCGGGTTCCATCTGAAGCTTGTACTTCATGTGTAGGGGGCTGGTGGAGATGAAGGTATGGATCCGCTTGCGGCGCGCCGGCTCCAAAGCCTCCGCGGCTCGGTCAATATCCTTGCGATGGGCGCGCGCCAGACTGCAAACCGTTGATCCGGTGACGCACCGAGCAATTCGATTGATGGCCTCGAAATCACCTTTCGAGGCGATGGCGAAGCCGGCCTCGATGACGTCCACGCCCATGCGCTCGAGCACCTCGGCAATGCGCAGCTTTTCTTGCAGATTCATGGAGGCGCCGGGCGATTGTTCGCCGTCGCGCAAGGTAGTGTCGAAAATAATTACGCGATCGCTGGCCGCGCCGTTGGTCTCTTTACTGTTAGTATTCTGGGACATCTGACTAATCCTTTGCTGAACTAGACTGATTACCTGGTCTCGCTCATCCCCCTGAACGGGCGCGACCCATCGGTTGCGGTCCGTTCAGGGGCACCTAAGCCGAAGGTTGTCACCATGTCCCAATTCGACAACACAGCCAGGGGCCGGCATTCGCGCGAACGGCGCGCCGCATCCGGTCAATGCCGGGCACTCGCGAGAATTGCCGCCGCTCTGTTTAATCGTTTCCCTGATCACCCTGTCGCTCCAAGAACTCCAAGAAAAGTAGGAACAAGCGAAACACCACCCCAACACTTACGAAAACATGCTTAACGATAAATGAAGTTTACCCACAAAAGCCAGTGTTTTTATGATTTTACCGGCGAGGACCTGATCAAGCGTGATGCTCCCAAGCGAGGACGAGTGAATCCAGCTACATCTGCCTCAACCACTCAACGGCGGCCCAGCCAACACCGCCGGCGAGGATCAGGATGGCGGTGAAGCGGTTTAATGCCGGAACCCAACTGCGCCGCACCTTCCCGTCGCACTCGATGGTCTTAATTTCGATATATGGTGTCGGTGATCGCCGGTACCAACCTTCTACCGTCACCCGCTTGCCTTCGAATGTCCCTGCCTTAAGAAGACCGAAAAGCAACTCCCAAATCGCCAGAGGCTGGCGATAGTCGAGAAAGATGATGCCGGTATCGTCCTTCATGACGAAATCCGTGACTATTCCGATATCGGCATTGTTGCGGATATGCCGACAACAGGAACATTCCGCATTCGCTGCTTAAGGCATTGATATCACACGAAGTCGAGCCTGCATTGTCGGCATATTCAGAGTAAATGCTGTCCCCACCCCACCTTGCGGTCGATAATGTTACACCGTTAGATGATCCTTTCACTTTAGAGGGTTGCTCGATGCAGGATATTGAACGGGACGAAGGTGATGGGCTGCCTGTGGGGGACAAGGGTTACGACTTGACCACGATAACTTCGTTTGTTCGTTTTCGTGCGATGGTAATGTGATCTGACACAGGGGAAACTCAGTCAGTCGAGGACGAAGTCATGCGGCCAAACATGATCTGATCGCTTGATCCAAGTCGGATGGATAACTCTTCGCTCGGGCACTCCTCACTACCGAGCCTTTGGATGCATTGCTGATCGATAAGGTACCAGTTTGTCGGAAAATCTGACCAAGCCCGGTGTCCGGTTGAGCGTCAAGCGAACCGGACTAGCGTCGATGCTGTTCGCAATGCTGCGTCCGGGAGAGGCAAAGGCGGCATCGGTGAACACGGAAAGCGTCAAGCTCGTCTTTGGATCGCGCTCTTCCGAAATCGCCTTGGGCGATGTCAATGCGGTCGAGGCGGAGATGGGTCAGCGCTGGGCTCGCCTGCGATTCCGTCATGCGGCGGGTACGACAACCGTGTCCGGCCTCTCTCGGACCGGGGCCAGGGCGCTGTCGTATGCGGTGGAGACGGCAAGGACCGAGTGGTGGTGCCGCACGCTCGCGCGGCAGATGGGCGCGCTACGCTCGCTGTGCGAACGGCTGGCCGAGCTTGCCGACCCGCCGAAATACGTCGATGCCGACACCTTCGGCGAGCTCGTGCAGAATGCCCGGGCGGCGGTCGGGAATTTGGTAGGGCGCTGGCCAGATTCCCTGTCCGATGCTCCCGAAATTCGGATGCTGAAGGACATCCTGGCGTTCCTGGAAGCGCCGGATGATGCCCGGTCGAAGGCCAACGAGGTATTCGTTGCCAACGAGCTGATCCGCTCGCGCGCCCTGTTCGACCGCATCGAGGCCAGACCGCTGACGGACGAGCAGCGGAAGGCCGTGGTAATCGACGAACGGCGCAACCTCGTCGTCGCTGCGGCAGGCAGCGGCAAGACCTCGGTGATCGTGGCCAAAGCGGGATGGCTCGTGCGAAGGAAGTATCGGAATCCGTCCGAACTCCTGTTGCTCGCTTTCGCGCGAGATGCCCGGAACGAGATGGAGGAGCGTGTCCGCAAGCGCCTCGGCACCGCAATCGCACCCGGGGTTACCGTTCGGACTGCGAGCCCAGGAAGTGGTCGCA
>JAAXGF010000351.1 GCA_012267605.1 Alphaproteobacteria bacterium
TGAGGCACCTGGGCAGTTACGTTTAAGGCCTTGACGGTGTGATTATGCGCAGGATCAAGAGGCTGACATACAGACAGCTGGACACCACCGACCAGATGGCGGTGTTGATGGTGTTGATGGCCGGAAAGCGGTTGCAGAGGTATTGCCGTTTTCCCAGACCATTGCCACGATGGACCGCTGTCTGTCGCCGGTCAGATTGCGAGGCCTGATATCCCATGAGCCATTCCGTCCGCAGCCACTTGCGTATCGAGACCGGCGCCTACGATGAGGTCATCCGCACGTTTCTCCCCGAATACGACGAGATGCTGTCGTTGACCGCGCGTGCCGTTGCCGAGACGGAACCGAACCACGTTCTTGATCTCGGCGCCGGCACAGGCGCCCTGTCGCTGGCCATGCTGGAAGAGTGCAGGTATTGCCAAGTCACGCTGATCGACGTGGATCCTGAAATGCTCGATCAAGCTCGGGAACGGCTTGCACCCTATACGTCACGAACCATGTTCCTGCGGCAATCGTTTCGTGACGCGCTGCCGGATTGCGATGCGGTGGGTGCCTCTCTCGCCTTGCACCATGTGCCGTCGATGAGCGAGAAGGAGAAACTCTATGGCACGATCCACAAGGCGCTCCGTCCGGGCGGTGTGTTTGTGAACGCAGACGTCACCATGCCGGCCGAACCCGACGCTCGTAAAGCCGATTATGCGACCTGGGCGGCGCATCTTGTCGCCTCGGGCATCCCGCAAGATCGCGCTTGGGAGCATTTTGAGGAATGGGCCGCCGAAGACTTCTACTTTCCCTTGGAAGAGGAATTATCGACACTTGAAGAAGCAGGCTTGGCTTCGGAATGCCTTTGGCGCGTAACACCTTCGACGGTGATCAAGGGCGTCAAATCAACGACCGATCTCGCCTGACCACCGCGGCCGGCACATTTGCCGCTGCCTCAATTGCAACAAGATGGGACACACGCACCGCTTACTGTTCGCCAATTTCCGCCAGGGAATTGTATTTTGCGATCGTCTCATCGCGCCGCCGGTGCCAACTACCGTGAATCCTACTGTCGTAAACAACCGCGGTGCCCAAGGCTGACTCGACGCCGATGTACTCGCATGATTTGATCGCCGGTACCCAATACGCCCGATCAAAGAATTCATCCTGAACGCTTTGCATGATCGGGTCGTCGCCAGCCTCTCTGAGCAGGTTGCGAAACGCGAAATCCTTGTCGAGGCTCAGGTCCTTGTCTTCGAGACAATCCAAAAATGCCTTGAATTCTCCACCAAATTGCGAACCGCGATTTCCACAATAGTCGCGAATCAATAAGTATAGATTTCCGCTTGCTAGCGTGGTTTGCGACCGACCATAGGTAAAATGACCTGGGTCGTTCTCGAGCAAAGTGACCTTACCGTATTCACCTTGCGGCCGCCCGGTCTAGAAAATGTTGACGATCGCCAACGCTGCTGCCTTTTGCAATTCCAACATTGTCCTGTTCCCTTTCCAATGGCCATGCACCAGATATTCGGAGCCACAGGAAGATGATCTCAGGTTGTATTACTATAGGTGGCCGTGGGTGGCTGTTCCACAGATAGCTACGGCCAAAGTTGCGTTGGCAGCCTGAAGTGTCGATGCGGTGCGACCGAATTTTGCTAGAAGGCTTTCATATTTGGCAGTGGCACCCCGTTAGACAAAGGCCCCAACTAATTGGCAAAATCCGTCTAACCGGAGCCGCTACGTCGCGAATATTCGGCTCAGCGAAACAGAATCGCCGTTTTATTCGAGGTTCGTCGCCCTGATCATCATCGGAAAGGGGAACTTGCGGCCGTGATGGGGCTCGAAGGTGCCGGGCGCGAGGTAATACCACTGATTCGGCGTCATGGCGCCAAGTTTTCCGGGGTGCGGAGGCAATGCGTCAGGGTTCACGACGCCAGCCTCGATTAGCGATCGGGCGTTGACGAAATCAATCACGTCCTCTTGGGTGCTTTCGGTGTCGACCGCGTAATGAGTCATATGCCCGCCTTTCCCAATTCCGCCGTTGAAGCAGTATTCGCCGCTAACGCCGGTAAGATCGATGGCCATGTCGGGGTTTTCACCCAGCTGCTTGGCGAAGGCCGCGATTTCACCGCTAACGATACTGGCTTGATCCGCCCGGGCTGGGGCGGCGACGCCGAATGCAGCGATACTCAAAGCCGAGATCGCCAAAACCACGATGACGGGAACGCTCGTGTCGTTCCATGCTGGTCGGAAACCATTAGGCATTCATTCCTCCCTTAGTTGCGATCCATAGGTCAGGCTGTTTACCAAAATTCTGGCACAAATTCGTGCTGGGCGGAATACCTGATGTTAAGGCTCTTTGTGACGATGCTTTGTTTCGGTATCCACCCCCGATGGCGAAACGTCGACGGGGTATGGCTGTCACCTGAAATGAGAACGCTATCGGAGACGCGTGGGCGTCGTTGGATCACAGACGAGTGATAGCGGACTATTTCAAAAAATTTTTCGCCCTGTGATAGCCGTCACCGACACATCATCGTCGATCGGTTAGCTTCCCTCTTGAGACACACGGTGTCTTCTTCATCTCATACTTCCCCAACTGTGGGGGTCGGCGAGCAGCCGGCCCCCAATTTTTTGTTCCTAAATATTCTATCCCGGATCCAAGCGGCGGAATCGGCCTGTGCCAGTAAAATTCGCCGCAAATAACACGAAACCCGCGAACGGCCATGTGGGCCGTCGCGGGCGGTGTGTCGCGGAACGCGCCGACGAATAGGACGTCGGCGGGGTGTTGAACAAAGGTTAGGCCGCTTGTTTCGATCCTGCCAGGACGGTGGGAAGTGATTCCACCGCGTCCAGACCACGCTCGTTTGTGCGGATACGCACGGCTTCGGCGACATTGTAGACAAAGATCTTGCCGTCGCCGACGCGTCCTTGGCCAAGATCGCCGGAACGGGCGGCTGCGACGATCGTGTCGATCACCCGATCGAGCACGGTGTCATCGACAACCACGTCGATCTTCTCGCGAAGATTGAAGTCCGACTGGATCGTCGCGCTGCGGTACGATTCAGTCGCGCCTTTTTGATTACCGGTACCACGGACTTCGGCGACCGTCATGCCCTTGACACCGATTTCGGCCAGGGCCGCGCGGACGTCCTTGACCTTGTGGGGTTTGATGATTGCGCTAACGAGTTTCATCTTGAATCTCCGTACATTTGTCATTTCATTCGAACAACCGTGAGCGATTATCTCGTAGGCAATTGACTGGCGGGTGACCAATGAATGGCCGGGTTGTGCCTCTAAATAAAAAGATGATGGCCGGGAAGGGATGTTACAATCGCGCATATCGCAGGTCAGCCATGCGAAATTTACATAGGTT
>JAAXGF010000118.1 GCA_012267605.1 Alphaproteobacteria bacterium
ATTCGAAGGGGGCCTCGTTACGATTCCCGTCGCTAAACTCCAGGTGTGAAGGTTTCCCCGCATTGAGCCTTGTGGCGCAGCAGATGGTCGGCGAGCACGCAGGCGACCATGGCCTCGCCGACAGGGACAGCACGAATACCAACGCAGGGGTCATGACGTCCCTGGGTCGCGACCTCGACATTCTCCCCGCCGACCGTTATACCGCGCCGCGCAATACGTATGGAACTTGTCGGCTTGACGGCGAAACGGGCGACCACCTCTTGTCCCGTGGAGATTCCGCCAAGGATGCCGCCGGCGTGGTTTGACAAGAACTTAACGGCGCCGTCCTGGATGCGCATTTCGTCACCGCTCTCCTCGCCGGCCATGGTGGCAGCCTTGAATCCGGCGCCGATTTCCACTCCCTTAACTGCGTTAATGCTCATTAGCGCCTTCGCCAGATCGGCGTCGAGCCGGTCGTAGACTGGTTCGCCAAGCCCGGCTGGAACGCCCGAGGCGACGATTTCTATGACCGCTCCGCAGGAGGATCCGGCCTTGCGGGCCGCATCAAGATGCCTTTCCCACTTTGCAACCACCTGCTCATCGGGTGACCAGAACGGGTTGCGCCCAACCGAGTCCCAGTCCCACCGTTCGCGGTCGATACCATGGGGGCCGATCTGAACGACAGCTCCCCGAATTTCGACGGCGTTACCCAACACCTTACGGGCTATGGCGCCAGCGGCGACACGCATCGTGGTTTCCCGAGCGCTGGCTCGCCCTCCGCCACGGTAATCCCGAATGCCGTATTTCGTGAAGTAAGCGAAATCGGCATGCCCTGGTCGAAAACGGTCCTTGATAGCGTCATAATCACGCCCTCGCGCGTCCTGGTTGAAGATAATCAGGGCGATCGGCGTGCCCGTGGTCATTCCCTCGAAGACGCCCGATACGATCGTGACCTTGTCGTCTTCTTTGCGTTGCGTTGTGAAGCGCGATTGTCCCGGTCGGCGGCGGTCAAGCCAAGGCTGAATGTCGGTTTCACTCAACGGAATTCGCGGTGGCACACCGTCGATCACGCAGCCGATCTGCGGCCCGTGACTTTCGCCCCAAGTGGTAAACCGGAAGAGTTGGCCGAAGCCGTTGCCGCTCACGACTGTAAACTTACCGCAGCCACGGGGTCGGCGCGGCCGTGACTAAACCTTGGAAATGTCGGGCACGTCCACGGCTTTCATGCCGACGACGTGGTAACCGCAATCGACATGGTGAACTTCGCCGCTGACACCCGAGGCCAAGTCGCTCAATAGGTAGAGTGCGGCGCCGCCAACATCGTCGATGGTTACGTTTCGCTTGAGCGGAGAGTTGTACTGGTTCCATTTTAAGATGTATCGAAAATCACCAATACCGGAAGCCGCCAATGTCTTGATAGGTCCGGCGGATATGGCGTTAACTCGTACTCCCTTGTTACCAAGATCGACTGCCAAGTAGCGCACGCTTGCCTCCAAAGCAGCTTTGGCCACGCCCATGACGTTGTAATGTGGCATCACTCGTTCCGCCCCGGAATAAGTCAGCGTCAGGAGGCTGCCACCCGCGCCCATCAGCGGTGCGGCACGACGGCATAATTCGGTAAATGAGTAGCACGAGATGTGAAGCGTCTTCGCGAAGTTGTCAGCTGTCGTGTCAAGGTAATTTCCCTTGAGCTCCTCTTTGTCCGAATACGCGATAGCATGAACGAGAAAATCGAGTCCCTGCCACTCATCACGTAAACTGGAAAATACGCGGTCGAGACTCGCTGATTCGGTAACGTCGCATTCCAATACGAGATTTGATCCGACGCCTTCCGCCAATGGCCGCACTCGTTTTCCGAGCGCTTCACTCTGATACGTGAAGGCAAGCTCAGCGCCATGAGCAGCCAAAGCGCGGGCAATTCCCCAGGCGAGAGAACGATCGTTTGCCACGCCAAGAACGAGGCCCCTTTTGCCCGCCATTACGCGGCTATCACGGTTCATTGGAGCCTCATGGTGGAATTATATCCCTGACTAGTGGCATCCTACACGAATGCGCTTGCCGGTCAAATCCGGGTAGCGCCGATTCAGTGGTTGGGGGGCTATCAACCATGGTTGCGGATGAATCGTTCCGCGCATTGCAGTCGACACTTTTCGGCATCGTCTGTACCACTGGATCGCGATTTGCAAAATTCGCGCACCAAGCGATTTGGGTAACATCCTGGGAGTGATCATGATCAAACGGGATCCAGACGAGCCGATTTCCTTGTTCGCGGATTGGTATGCTGAAGCCGCAAACTGCGGTCTGAGCGAACCGACAGCTGTCGCGCTCGCCAGCGCCGACATCAATGCGCGGCCCTCGGTGCGTATGGTGCTGCTCAAGTCATTTGATGCCGAGGGTTACGTTTTTTACACGAATTTGGAAAGTAGGAAGGGGAGAGAGCTAATTGCAAATCCCCATGCTGCGTTATGCTTTTTCTGGATGCCAATCGACAAACAGGTGCGGGTCGAGGGCACGGTGACCGTCGTCAGCGACGCGGAGGCTGATGCTTATTTCGCCAGCCGCGGGCGAGATAGCCAAATTGGTGCCTGGGCGTCACCGCAGTCGAGGCCTCTAGAAAGCCGCATGGCGATCGAGAAGAGTGTCGCTCTCCAGTCGGTCAAATTTGCCATCGGTAAAGTTCCGCGACCTCATTTTTGGTCGGGATTTCGCTTACGACCGGAATGTATCGAGTTTTGGCACAAGAAGCCGTTCCGCCTACACGATAGGCTATCGTACACGCGAACGAATGATAGTTGGAGCAAGCGGCGCCTATACCCCTAGCGATTTATCCGATAGGACCCACACATCCGCTTTAACTTCCGCCTTGTCGTGACAACACCTTCCGAAGTACCTTTTACATGGGGAGGCGTATGCTCATCCGTCGAGCGAACGGAACTTTTAGGGTCGTGCCCATTTTGGGTTATGGGAATCGCCCGATGGAACGGTTAGCGTCCCGCAGGGTGGTGGCGGTGGCTGTGTGAATCCAATTTCGTTGCCGCGCACTATGAGTCGATCTGTCCTCGGATAGGGGTCCAGGGGATGATAGACGTGCTGGTTGTCGCCGAAGAACATTCGGCGCGGGAGTTCATATTGGAGGCGCTAGAACCCGCATCGTATTCGGTGTGGGAACTTTCGCCCGACAACATTTCCGATGACTCCGAATTGACCAGGACGCCTTCAGTTATCGTCGTGTCGGTTGCCGATGATTCAGCCGACGCCGTAAGCATCTTGCGTCGTCTCGGCGAGGGAAGCCGAACCAGCCAGATTCCGATTGTTGTAGTTACCGATAGCGAAAACGCGGCGCGCCGGTGTCGCGAGGCGAAAGTTACCGTCGCCGGATTCGTTGATCGCCGGTCCGCGCCGGTTGGTTTGCGCGCCGCTGTGGAAGCCTCGCTCGTCAAGAGTGGCGAGGCGGCGGCGATAGATCATGCAGGGCGGGTTTCGGACATTCTCGCTACGAGTCTCGATCATCACTTGGCCGGGGTTCTCTTGTTCGATGCCAATGATCGCTTGGTTGCCTGCAATGCCCAGATTTACAGCTTGTATTGGCCAATCGCTAAGCAGCTTCGTGTGGGATTGCATTACTCAGAATTTTTGGAAGCCGTCCGTGAATCGGCGGTTATCGATTTGCGTGGCAGAACTCCGGAATCTTGGCGCAAGGCACGCTTAGACGGATATGCGAAACGTTCAATTTCTTACGACGAATTTCTTAACGATGGCCGAGCACTACTTGTTACTCAGCACCGCACTGATAACGCGGGTGTCTGTATTCTGAATTTCGACATCACGCACGTTACCGCGCGACAGCAAGGGTCGCGAGGCCGTGAAAAAAGGTTCAAGCGGCTGGTTGAAATCGGTATGGCGTTGTCTTCGGAAAAAAAACTACGACCATTTGCTCGAATCGATTTTGCTTGAAGCGAAATCCATTTGTAACGCCGATGGCGGTACCATTTACCTGCACGAAACAGTGAAAGCGACCGACGGCGATACGGAATCACCGTCCCACGAGCAATTGCGTTTTGCGATCGTGATGAACGACACCTTGGATATCGAGCTCGGCGGAACCACTGGGGAAGAGATTCCGTATCAGCCGCTACCGCTTAGCGATGAACGGACGGGCGAACCCAATCACGCAAATGTCGCCACTCATGTGGCGCTGACCGGAAAGTCCGTGAACATCGCCGACGCATACGATGTCGAGGGATTCGATTTTTCGGGCACCAAGGCTTTTGATACCAAGAGCGGCTACCGCTCGACTTCGTTCCTGACCATTCCCATGAAGAACCGGGCCGAAAAAGTTATCGGCGTACTGCAATTGATCAATGCTCGTGATTACAATGGTTGGAACGTCGTGACCTTTGATCCCGGTCGTCAACAGTTGATCGAGGCACTTGCGTCACAGGCGGCGGTGGCTCTGGACAACAAGAAGCTACTCGACGAACAAAAAAATCTGTTGGACTCGTTTATCAAACTGATTGCCGATGCGATCGACCGGAAATCGCCCTACACAGGTGGCCATTGCACGCGGGTGCCGTTGATAGCTGAAATGTTGGCAAATGCTGCGTGTTCAGCCACTGACGGACCGTTCAAGGATTTCGATCTCAACGACGAAGAATTTTACGAACTTCATATCGCGGCGTGGCTTCACGACTGCGGCAAGATCACGACGCCCGAATACGTCGTCGACAAAGCGACGAAGTTGGAAACCATCTATGATCGTATCGAGACGGTAAATACCCGGTTCGAAGTATTAAAGCGGGACGCGGAGATTTGTTATCTAAGGGGGCTGCTGGATAATGACGGTGATCCAAAGGCGCTACAGGACGTGTATAAATCAAAGTTGGCGCAAATCGAGAGGGACCGCGAATTTATCAAGCATGCGAATATCGGAGGAGAATACATCGATCCCGAAAAGGTCGAGCGCATCAAGGCGATCGGTGCGCAACGTTGGCGGGGAACCGATGACAAGGAACAAGAATTTTTCAGCGAAAACGAGATTTACAATTTTTGCATTGGCCGTGGCACACTGACAGCGGAAGAACGCAAGATCATCAACGATCACGTGGTCGTCACCATTGAGATGCTCGAGGCGCTACCGTTTCCCGAGAATTTGCGTCGGGTTCCCGAGTATGCTGGTGGCCACCATGAGAAAATGGATGGAACCGGTTATCCGCGCGGTCTTATGGGGCCAGACATGTCGATTCCGGCGAGGATGATGGCCATCGCCGATATTTTCGAGGCCTTGACCGCAGCCGATAGACCTTACAAATCAGGTAAAACCCTCAGCGAGACCCTGAGGATTATGAACAGCATGAGCAAGGGTAACCATATCGATCCGGATCTTTTCCGGCTATTCCTCGATCATGGATTGCACATGAAGTACGCCAAGGAACACATGAACAAAGAGCAAATCGACGACGTCGATTTATCGGAAATCTTGGACAGCAAGAGTAGCAACCGCTAAATCGCTTTCCCATGAGCGATCGTCGAACTGTTATCCTCACCGGTGCTAGCCGCGGTATTGGGCATGCCACGGCGCAACGATTCATTGAGGCAAACTGGAGGGTAATTACCTGTTCGCGCGAAACCGTACCCGCTGAGTGCCTGGTCGGCGACTCGCGACACCGCCATATCGCGGCGGATCTCAGCGAGCTAGACGATTTGAACCGATTTGTCTCCATAGCCAATGATGCTTTGGGTGAAATGCCTCTGCATGCGTTGGTCAACAATGCCGGACTATCACCCAAGACGGAATTCAAGGAGCGTCTTGGCTGCCTCAACGGTGACCTAAAGCATTGGCGCGCTGTATTTGAACTCAATTTTTTCGCGCCGCTAATTTTGTCTCGCGGTTTTGCGAGTGCTTTGCATCGCGGAAAAGGTGCGATCGTTAACGTCACTTCAATTGCGGGACATCGGGTTCACCCGTTTGCTGGTAGCGCGTATAGTACGTCTAAGGCTGCATTATCCGCCCTAACCCGCGAAATGGCGGCTGAGTTTGCGCATCTGGGCGTACGCGTGAATGCGGTCGCTCCGGGAGAAATCGAAACTGCGATGCTATCGCCGGAAACCGAAATCATGATTCCCCGCATTCCACTTCACCGTCTGGGCGTGCCGCGCGATGTCGCCGGAACGATTTATTACTTGTGTTCGGACGACTCGAGCTACGTTACCGGCAGCGAAATTATGGTGACCGGCGGGCAACACGTGTTTTGAGGTTCGTCCGACGACGTATCGCCAAATCCCCAACCGGCTGATGGCTTTTCACGTTTGTCGTGTTAGCGATCGTCAAATTCTTCCGCGTCGGCGCAAACGGCCAGTTCTCCATGGAAAACATCGAGTTGGCTGGCCGTTGTGATGAGAAAGGCCTGGCGGTCGGCAACACAAAATCGGACGGTACCGTTGCGGGTGTTGACCACCCAGGCACTGCGTTCTCCAGCAGCAGAGATTTGAAAGTTCCCATACGGGGTCTCGGTGGTTTGCGCTTGGTTGGTCACAATGTTGGCGACGAATAGGAGGGCGGCGGCAATCAGTCCGGCTTTGACGGCATTCATGTGGTAAATCCCTTGAATTTGTCGTGATCAGTACGACCAGCACGCTGAACGATCCGAGGAAGCGTCACGATTTGGCACCGTGCGGTTTGCCATGGCCGGTGCCGGCTATGGTACAGTCCCTGCTCATGTGGCACCACGTGCTTGATCTCAACGCGTTTTATGGCACTCGCCTCGGTCAATTGGCGCGCCATCTTATCCGCCGGCGCATCCGAGAACTTTGGCGAGACGTGAGCGGTCGGCGTGTCCTTGGAATGGGCTACGCCATACCCTACTTGCGTCCGTTTGCTACGGAAGCCGAGCGCCTGCTCGTTCTCATGCCAGCTCAACAAGGAGCGGTACCATGGCCGCATGAAGGAGAAAATCTGGTGGCGTTGACCGAGGAGGCGGAAATCCCCTTACCCGACAATTCGATGGATTTGGTGCTCTTGGTTCACGCTATCGAGTGCAGTGAACATTTACGCGCGATGTTGCGGGAAGTTTGGCGAGTATTGGTCGGAGGTGGCCGGATCCTGATTGTTGCGCCGAACCGCCGTGGAGTATGGTCGTGGATGGAGCGGACACCGTTCGGGAACGGGCATCCTTATAGCCAGGGACAGTTGGCGAGATTACTGCGCGAATGTTTGTTCGCACCTGGCCGCAGCTTGAACGCGTTGTACTTGCCGCCGACGTCTTCTCGCGTCATGCTTCGTGCCGCTAATGGCTGGGAACGCCTGGGGCAACGCTGGGGGCGCCCATTCGGTGGCGTTGTTCTGGTGGAGGCCGAGAAAGAAGTATACGCAGGAAGCCCGGTTGGTGCAGGGCGTCGCCGGACACTGGTTTATCCAGGGCTCGTCGGCGGCTTGCGTACGGCTACTCGAATACGTCAGTCTGGCAGGTCTCAGCTCAACAAGAAGACGGCTTGAGCGCCAAAAAAATTTGCAATCCGCACGTTGTTGCCAACAATCTTCGCCGATCCATCGCGCCTCAGGGCGACGGCACGATCGACGCTTATTCCCAAGTCTCGACAAAGGGCGAAAAAATCGGTGATCGTGCATAAATGGATGTTGGCGGTCTCATACCAGGGTTCGGTCAGGCTGTCGGTAACGGGCATGCGACCTCGGCGCAGGAGTTGCCACCGGCATTGCCAGTGACCAAAGTTCGGAAAGGAAACAATAGCGAAACGGCTGATTCGCTGGAGCTCGAGAAGAACCGAACGTGGCTTGTGAGTCGCTTGTAACGTTTGACTCAATACCACGTAATCGAAAGCGCCCTCCGGATAATATCCGAGATCCGTATCGGCATCGCCTTGAACGACTGAAAGACCCTGACTGACACACGCATTAACTCCCGCCTGGCTCAATTCGATGCCGCGTCCGTCAACTCCCCTGTGACGAATGAGATAGTCCAGTAGCGCACCGTCGCCACATCCGACATCGAGAACCCGTGCCTCGGTCGCCACCATGTCGGCCACAACCTTAAGATCCGACCGAAGCGAATCTGATTTGCGCGGCGCCACTTTTGTCACTTCGTGGCGCTCCGTGATGATCCTCGGTGGTCTGCAGCCCCGTCGAGAAAGCCTGCCAAAGTCGCGTGGAATTCTGGTTCGTCCAAAAGAAAGGCGTCGTGCCCCTTATCCGTTTCAATCTCGACGAAACTCACATCGGCGGCGGCCGCGTTCAGGGCGCGCACGATGTCCTTGCTTTCGTTGGTGGGGAAAAGCCAGTCGCTGGTGAACGAGAACAGGCAAAAACGTGTCCGAATCCCGTGAAATGCGTTGGCCAGAACGCCGCCATGTTCGGCGGCGAGATCAAAATAATCCATGGCGCGGGTAATGTAGAGGTAGGAGTTCGCGTCGAATCGGTCGACGAAAGTTATTCCTTGGTGACGCAAGTAGCTCTCGACCTGAAAGTCCGCGTCGAAACCGTAGCTTAGAGCCTTTCGGTCCTGTAATTCCCGGCCAAATTTTCGATGAAGCGCCGCTTCCGAAAGGTACGTAATGTGGGCCGCCATGCGGGCCACTGCCAGGCCTCGTACTGGCCTCGTACCGTGCTGCTGATAGTCGCCGCCATGCCAATCTGGATCGGCCATGATCGCTTGGCGTCCGACTTCGTGAAAGGCAATATTTTGCGCTGTGTGGCGCGCCGCGGTAGCGATCGGAACGGCGGAAAAAACCCGCTCAGGATAGCTTGCCGCCCATTGCAGCGCCTGCATGCCGCCCATCGAGCCACCAGTGACGCAGAATAGATCCGAAATGCCCAGTTCATCCAGCAACAGGGCTTGGGCTCGCACCATGTCAGCGATCGTTATGACCGGAAATCGCAAACCATAGGGCTTGCCGGTCGCGGCGTTGATATCGGTCGGACCAGTCGTGCCGATGCAACCACCCAGCACGTTCGCGCAAATGATGAAAAAACGATCCGTGTCGAGAGGTTTCCCCGGACCAACCATCGGCTCCCACCAACCTGGTCGGCCAGTGGTCGGGTGAGGCCCAATAAAATACTGGTCCCCGGTCAGAGCATGGCAGACGAGAATGGCATTCGATTTGTCCTTGTTCAATTTTCCGCTGGTGCGGTAGGCGACCGAAAATGGACCAAGCTCTACGCCACAATCGAGGCGAAGCGGTTTTTTCACACCAAGTCTAACGCTCTTCTGTCCATCCACTGGTATGCCACCATCGCAATCAGTGCGTTGCCAATTGGGTTGCCTCAATAACACACTAGGTTTTTTCTCGTCGCATAACCCATTCGGCGGGCGTGCCAGCGGCCTTCGTTAAAGGCGCGTGGGAGCTCAACCGAAACCAACGGAGATTGCCAGCAATACTAAAGTCTTTGAAAGCATTTTTTTTGATTTTCGGGATTGTCCAGTCTATTACTACCGGTCTTCTTTTTCGCGACCAAACCAAGCGTCACTGATTACGTTTTTCGTTCAATGGCCCGAGTACGTACTTCGATCGCCAATTTACGCCGCGAAATCGATGGCATTGACGACGCCATTCACGATTTGCTGATGAAGCGCGCCGAAATTGTCGAGGAAATCGGTCAAGCGAAAAGTCGGGGTGGGAACGCCCCATTCTTTCGCCCCGCCCGTGAGGCGGAAATTGTGCGCCGACTCGTCAAACGGACCAAGGGGCGGCTGCCGGCATACGCCGTGGCCCGCGTATGGCGGGAAATGGTCTCTGCCTATTCAGCGATACAGGGTCCCTTTAACGTGGTCGTTCACGCGCCGGAGAAATCCGTTGGTTACTGGGATCTGGCGCGTGACCATTACGGCGCTTGTACGAAAATGAGTCTTCATCGTCAGGCTAACCGCGTCATTTCGCAAGTGTTTGACGAGAGCACCACAGTGGGCGTGTTGGAGTTGCCCCAGGACGACGATACAAACCCCTGGTGGCGTCATCTTCTGTCAGATGGTGAGCACATGCCTCGAGTCGTTGCCAAACTGCCTTTTATCGACGACAGCCGCGGCCGATTCGAGAATCTCGGTGCCTTGGCAATTGCCCAAGCCGCCCAGGAAAAAACCGGCGATGACGTGTCGTTGATCGCGGTGGAAGTAGACGCGAACTTGAGCCGGGCAAAACTCACCGATGGGCTTGTCGCCAGCGGTTTGCCAGCGAATATCATAGCCGTTTGGCAAGATCCGGCTAGCCGAGCATCTCGCGTATGTCTCGTTGAAATTGCTGATTTTGTTGCTCCCAAAAATTCTCGCTTGGAACGATTCAAGAAGGGCATGGAAGCGGAAATTAGCCGCCTTGTTCCTCTCGGCGGATACGCTGTCCCGCTCGGGCAGGTGGACAACAAATAGGATGGTGGAGATGGCCGGCCTCAAGCCGCGCCCAGGAATACTCGAAATTCAACCATATGTGGGTGGCAAATCCACGGTGCCGGGAATTGCTGGGCGGCGAATTATCAAACTCGCTTCCAATGAATCGGCGCTCGGGCCGAGCCCCCGGGCCATCGCTGCCTACCGCGACGCAGTAACCCGTATCGATCGCTATCCCGACGGTAGCGCAGTGGATTTGCGCACTGCGCTGGCCGAGCATCATGGCCTAGATTCTTGCCAAATAATTTGCGGTAATGGATCGGACGAGCTGCTTTCCTTGGTTGCGCGCGCGTATGCCGGCCCCGGCGACGACGTGTTGATCAGCCAATTCGGTTTCTTGATGTATCCCATCATTGCACATTCCGTGGGAGCCCGCCCTGTCGTCGCTAGAGAAACCAACCTTACAGCCGACATCGATGCGTTGCTCGGGAAGCTGACGCCACGTACACGTGTCGTCTTCCTGGCCAACCCCAATAATCCGACTGGAAGCTATGTGTCCGAGACCGAACTTCGAAGGTTTGTCTCACAGCTACCGGAAAACGCAATTCTGGTAATCGACGCAGCGTATGCTGAATTCGTGCGTGACGACGACTATGTCTCCGGCCGTAGCCTCGTTGAAAGTTACGATAACGTCATTATGACGCGCACGTTTTCTAAAGCGTACGGACTCGCGGGACTACGTTTGGGTTGGGCATACTGTTCGCCCTCCGTCGCCGATGTTCTCAATCGGCTTCGTGGCCCGTTCAACGTCACCACACCAGCCCTGGCTGCTGGGTTGGCCGCTCTTGAGGACGTCGAGCACACCGAATTGGTCGTCCGCCACAACGATACGTTTCGGCCCTGGCTGAGCGATGCGCTTAGTAAGCTCGGACTCACGGTATATCCTAGCGCAGCTAACTTTGTACTCGTGGGGTTTCCGACGAACTCCGGACGTGACGCCGAAAGCGCTGATCGATTCCTCGCCGCCAAGGGAATTATTCCGCGCACAACGGCTAACTATGGTTTGCCAGATTGCTTGCGTATCTCTGTAGGGAGTGAGGCGGACTTGCGGGAGCTTGCCGCTGCACTCGGCGAATTCATGGCCTAAAGTTGGCAGAAGTTTTCATCTAGCTGAATTTCTCCGGCCTGGACACTTGCCAGTGTACCGAGAACTGCCGAGGGGCATTCTTTACGAAGAAGGGGAGAATTGCCGTGTTCGAACGCGTCGCCTTCATCGGAATCGGGTTGATCGGTTCATCGCTCGCCCGCGTAATCCGTCGTCAAGGACTCGCCAAGCAGGTCATTGCCTGCGCACGCGACGAAGCGACCCGCGCTAAGGCGTTGGAACTGGGTATTGTTGACGAAGCCACGGCGGCCCCAGAAAAAGCCGTCCGTGACGCCGATTTGGTTGTCCTCGCGACGCCCCTTGGCGCCTATCCCAAGGTAAGCGCGGCAATCGCACCTGAGTTAGGGATGGGATCCATCGTTACCGATGTTGGTTCGGTCAAGGCTGCGGCAATTCGGGACGTCGCCCCACTCATGCCCGAAGGGGTCCATTTCGTGCCTGGCCATCCGGTTGCTGGTACCGAGCACTCGGGGCCAGAGGCCGGGTTTGAAACTCTGTTCGAAGGGCGTTGGTGCATTCTGACCCCGCCGGCGGAGTGTGATCAGGCTGCTGTCGACCGTGTCGCCGAACTGTGGCGTCGAGCTGGATCCATGATCGAAATCATGACTGCTGAGCGCCACGACAAAATACTGGGGATTACTTCTCATTTGCCGCACTTGATCGCGTACACCATCGTCGGCACCGTCGCTGATCTTGAGGACAGCACCCAGTCGGAAGTTGTCAAATACGCGGCGGGCGGGTTTCGCGAGTTCACCCGGATCGCCGCCTCCGATCCAGTCATGTGGCGCGATATTTTCGTCAACAATCAGGACGCGGTATTGGAAATGCTGAGCCGATTCAGCGAGGATTTGGCCCGAGTGCAAAGAGCCATTCGCTGGGGCGAAGCGGAAACCTTGGAAAAGCTCTTTCGACGCACGCGGGAGGTCCGCCGTGGCGTGATCGAAGCGCACCAAACTTAGATCCGGGCTTGTTGCAATTCATTGGGCTCAGTCGGCAACCAAGGGCGCCACTTCTGCCACGTTGAATCCACTTAGAAACAACTGTCCGTCGCGAGCTGAAAGCGGTACTGGAACAGCACCATCCGGTTGCGTTTTCGCCAAAACCAAGAGCCCTACCCCGACTTCCGCAACTCGGCACGCGTTTCGGCTAATGTGACGATTTTCCGGCCCGGAAAGTGGCGGATTTCCGGGCTTTGCTTCTCCAGAACGGCGTGTAGTGCCGACCTACCCCCTTGATCTGGCTGGCAAAGCACCGGACGCTTTGCCCATGTTCGTGCGCTGCAAGAGACGCTTCAAAGACGGCAAGGAGCACCGCTACTGGAGCGTGGTGGAGAACGTCCGGGTCCGCGGCCGCCGGGTCGTTCAGCGCCACATTCTCTATCTCGGCGAGATCAACGACAGCCAGCGCGCTGCCTGG
>JAAXGF010000223.1 GCA_012267605.1 Alphaproteobacteria bacterium
GAGGCACCTGGGCAGTTACGAATTCGGGCGGAATCAATCTCTGTTCGATGGGGTCGAATTCTGAATTGATCTCGTCTTCAATCCGCTCGTGCCGTTCCTCGCCAAACGCTTCGCAAAACCCTGGAATTGCGACGAGGGATAGGGCTGAGGCAAGGTAAACGACCAGGCAAGAACGGTTCTTCGCGACAGGTATCATTGCAAACTCCCACGGTTGGTCCAATTGTCGTCTAGGGTGAATTTCGGAGTGCTGCGCAGCCATTGGCTGCCCGGTGAATCTGCGAGCCACGCCGTAGTCGTTGGCAATGCCAACAGTTCCTGCTAACCCTGATTTACGATATTCGTTAAAGAAGCAACTCCGAAGACGGTCATCAATGCCACGAACGCTATCGCCGAGACACGTAGACGGCGGGGACGCCGCTGATGCGCTAGCACGTCTTGGAACGATGGCACTGGAAGTGGCCGTCCGATGGGCGTTGCACCTCTGATTTCGAAATCGTTTCGTGTCATGGCTGGGCGATGCCTTCCCGCGCTAGGAGTCTTCGCAGGTGGCGCTTTCCCCGCGCGTAGTGTTGACGTGCCGTGCCCAAAGAAACCCGCTGGACACCTGCTGCTTCCTCGACTGTGAGATCGTGATAAAAAACGAGCTTAAGAATCTCGGGTTGCTTCGGGGATAGGCTCTCGATCGCCGTCCGAACGAGGTCACTACAATGCCTATCGTTTTCTTCGCGGGGAATTGGGCGCGCTTGCAGGCCGTTTTCGATCGGTACGAAAAGAAGCGACGCTAGCCTCGACTTTCTCCGTTGACTCAAAGCCGTCAATCGGATGACGCCAAAAAGCCACGTGCGCAGCGATGATCGTCCATGGAATCGGGCGCGTCCTGCAAGAATCTTAACGTACACATCGTGTAACACGTCCATCGAAAGATCTCTGTTTCCTGCGCAGCAGTTCAAGTTCCAACGCCAAGCGTCATTGTGAAGGTCCTCGAGGGATTTCCGCATTTTGTCTTGATTGTCGGTCATATACCTTAATCGCTGAGAGCACTGTTATTTGCGGGCATTCGCATCAATAATTTTCTTATGAGTGTCGCGAGAAGGATATTTATATGACTGCAAGGCAAAAATTTGACACTCTGTCTTTCAATTTACGAACCCAACCTTTGCCCGCACCGGATTGTTCCAACCCACGACATTGCCGAGGAAATGCTTAAAAAAATTGTTGGGTGCGAATTGCTGGACCAGCTCCCGATCGTCGCGCGGCGTGCGCAACCATGTCGGCGAGCTGCTGGCGCGCTATCGGCGCTAAGAAATTTCAGACCACCCGCTTTTTGGCGAACCAGTACGTTCCTCGGTCTGATAATCATTCTTGTTACTGGTTCGACAAGTTTTGCATCTGGCGTCCCCGCCGCGAATGATGGTCTTCAATCAATCAATATTATAGAGGATATATCAGTAAAAGATATTGATAAGCTTAATAAATATCAAGCGTCAAAAGTATTGAAATCAAGCGAATTTCTTGCCCATGTACTGAAATGGGAGGGTGGACGCGAAATTTTCATGAAGTTACGTGGTATAGCACCTTCTGATGCTTTTATCGACCTCGGGAAAACCAATCTGGATGGGGTTGATTTACGCGAAACCAATCTTGAGGGAGCGAATCTTCATTGGTCAAAGATACATGGGGCGAATTTTGACGGCGCCGTGATGCGCGGTGCCTACCTTTTTCACTGCCATTGTCAGCGAACGAGTTTTCGCAATGCACAACTCGATCGATCCGCGAAGGGCAAGCAGACGGTTCTTGGCTATTCATATCTCGACGGAGCCGATTCTTCCGACGCCGATCTCACCGGCGCCGATTTGCTTCAATCGTCGCTGGTTGGTGCCGTTTTCGACCGTGCCGAAATCGGGATGATCGAGGCTCAGCGCAGCAAGCTGCCCTACGCAAGTCTGGTTGATGTTACTAGTGAAAACGGACCGGTCGACATGCAGAGCGTCGTCGCATCCCATGCCAATTGGACTCGCGCGAAATTACCCAAGGCCAACCTTCGCAACATCGTACTTGCGAGTACGGATTTGACGGGTGCGGATCTCAGGGGCGCTGACTTGCAAAGCGCGGAGATGCGAAAAGCCGTTTTGCGTGACACGAACCTGGAAGATGCCAATCTGCATAATGCGATACTTTTCTACGCGGATTTGCGAAGGACAGCTCTGAGGGGGGCTGACCTGACCGATGCGGGACTACTAAACTCAAGACTTTCCGGCGTTGATCTACAGGGTGCGATTCTCAATCTCGTCAACGCAGATTTCGCTGATTTCAGTCGTGCAAATCTAACCGACGTCAGTATCGAACGAAGTAAGCTGATCGGTGCCAATTTTTCCGGCGCCAATCTTAGCGGTTCAAGTCTGTTCGCCGCCCAATTGGCGAGGGCGAACTTGAGCGGCGCCAATCTAACGGGTGTGGATTTTTCTGAGGCGAATTTAAGCAAGGCCGATTTGCGCGGCGCTATCTTGCATGGCGCAATTTTTACCGGGCTGCGCTTGGATTTTGCGATTTTTAGCGAGAATCCCAGGAAAGCGGGTGCCGTGGTCGACGAAAAAGACATGACCAAGATCATCATTAGGCATGAGGAATGATAGAAACACCCGCCACTCTTCGTAGCGCTTATGCGGGTGTTGATTCGGCAGGGATCGAGGGGAAGATTTGCTCATGACAGAAACCTCGCGTAAGCCTGATGACGGCGTGTTTAGCGATCTGATACTTCTGACTCCCGGACCACTAACCACTTCGCTCGCGACCAAACGAGCCATGTTGCATGACTGGGGATCCCGTGGCCAAGAAATGGCGGCCATGACGTCACGTGTTCGGGAAAAGCTGCTAAATTGTGTGGGCGCGGGGCAGAACTACGAATGTGTTCCCATCCAGGGCAGTGGAACCTACGCTATCGAGGCAGCGATCGGGTGCCTGGTGCCTCGGAATGGTAAGCTCTTGATTATGA
Organism: Alphaproteobacteria bacterium; assembly: GCA_012267605.1. GTDB lineage: Bacteria > Pseudomonadota > Alphaproteobacteria > JAAXGF01 > JAAXGF01 > JAAXGF01. Next base: position 2,993 of record JAAXGF010000223.1, read on the forward strand.
TCAATGGCGCCTATGGCCGTCGCATGGCAAGTATTTGCGACATACTCGGAGTTGACCATACCGTCGATGAATCACCGGAAGAAGAGGCGATTAAAGTTGAAGCGCTTCATACTCGCCTCCAGCGCGACCGGGCGATTACCGACGTCGCCGTTGTTCACTGTGAAACGACGACGGGAGTGTTGAATCCGCTCGCCGAAATTTGTGAACTCGTTGTGGCACGAGGGAAACGTCTGCTGATAGATGCTATGAGTTCGTTTGGCGCGCTTGAAATCAATTCGGCAAAAATACCGTTCGACGCGCTCGTCGCCGCCTCCGGCAAATGCCTCGAAGGCGTACCCGGTATCGCATTTGTCATCCTGCGGAAGGATTGGCTTGAGAAGGCCGGTGGCAGTGCTCGCTCATTGAGTTTGGATCTATACGATCAGTGGCGTTACATGAGCCAAACCGGTCAATGGAGGTTTACACCACCCACCCAAGTCGTCGCAGCACTAGACCAAGCGCTCGGCGAACTCGAAAGCGAAGGAGGCGTCGTCGCACGCGGTGCGCGTTACAAAAGGAACTGCGACGTACTCATTAGCGGTATGCGCGCATTGGGCTTCCAGACATTGCTTGCGGAGAATGTACAAGCACCGATTATTGTAACGTTCTCTCCACCAAATCAGGCCAAATGGCGATTTGAGGCGTTTTACAACGGTTTGAGGCGACGGAACTACGAAATTTATCCTGGAAAACTATCAAAAATTGAAAGCTTTCGTGTTGGCTGTATCGGCAATCTCGGACAAGCTGAGATCCAGGGCTTTCTCGCAGCAGCGCGCGAGACCCTCGATGACATGGGCTTTGAGGCAGCCGCCGGTACTGGCTAAAATGAATTTGGGTTCGACTCGCGCCTCTTTTTCAGAATTTCTTCCGGTGTCAGGGTAATCCTGTCAGAAGAATCCGCCTCCGGCGGAACGCTCGGATTTGCTGGATACGTCCGTATCGCGCAACAACCAGTTTCGGGCTTGGTCCTCGTCCAATTCGACTCCTTGCCCGTTATGGTACATTACGCCAATTATTGTTTGCGCTTCTATATGACCCTGATCGGCGAGCGGCAGGAGAATGCGGAATGCGGATCCGTAATCTCTGGCTAAATATGCCGAAATGCCGGCTTGGAAATCAGCCATCACAGGTCCAGTAGCACAGACGGTCAAGATGAACACAAGGAGTATCCGCCTTGTCGAAGCAATTACGAAGGGAGGCAATTTCAGTAACTTGCTCACTTTAGGCCCCTTTCGTGAAAATGGGTGATTTTGCTGTTCAACAATATGCCAAAGTTGTATCGATCGCGGCGTGAAAATTGCGCATTCAGCCGTATAACCCACGAAATGACATTTTTAGACTGGTTGCCGTAGGGTGATTGACTGAATATACCGGTGCGAGTTCCCTAGCGACACTTAAGAGAATCGGGACCAGATTATGGCGGCTGAGCGCGAGAATCACTGGACCAAAGTAATGGAGGGGCTGGAAGAACCCGGTGAGAAGCCGCTTGACCTTTGGCTTGCCGCGGTTAGCGACACATTGCGGCACGCGCTGCCAGAGGCAAGTTATTTACGCACTGAACTAAATACGCTACTCGACAGCGTGAGGCAAAGCCCCGAAGGTGGCTCCGACGAATTCAGGCGTGAAATTAAGAATAAATGCCATGCTATTATTTTAGTATCTAAAAATATACTTGGCGGAGTATCGGAGTCTGAAAAATCTCCTGCGATAGAGGGTCCGATACATTCGAATGTGAATAGAAAATTTTCTGGATCTCGTCTCGTCGTATTCGCCTTGATCTGTTTGTTCGCCGGTACGGTTTTCTCGGGCATCGGGCTATACCAAAGCTTTTGGAATTTCGGAGGGTTCGGCGAAATGACGGATGAGCAACGTCAAGAATTTCGCCGCGACGCAATCGAAAGATTCGTTCGTAGTTTCGAAGAGGAAATTGATTCGGAACGGTCGCAGATGCGTGAACGCGTCGACGAGATGCTCCGAGCGCATCGGGATTCCGTTGGCAAAGAGATGGAGTCCTTGGTCACGGAGTTGAAAGGCTGGTTGGAGGCAAGCGCAACAGAATTCGACAACGAACTGGCAGCTCTTACGGCCTCTTTGACTCGGGATTTGAATGCCCAAGCCACTTCGGAGGTCGAGAATGTGCGCGGTCGCGGTGAAACGGTGATCGCTAAAATGGATACTTTATCGAAAGAGACAGAAGCGCGTGTTGCACAGCTTGAGGAATTGACAGCGAAAATCGAAGCGAAGCAACGTACACTTTCTGGCAAGTTGGAACAATTGGGCGCAGACTACGTTTCCGAACTCAAAGCGATTTTCGAAAATACGCGGGATACACACGTGGAGGATTTGGCGACCGCCCATATCCGAGCGAAAGACGACATTGATTCGGCGGCATCGGATTTGCGCCGTCAACTGGAAAAAGATACAGCTGATGTGACAAGGAAAAAGCGTGACGCCGAGGCGAGCATAGACTCGCTAATCGAAGCTTTCCCAGAGCGTGTAAGTCAATTGGAACAGTCTATCCGCGCTCTGGAATCGCGTGTAGAGAAAATTCAAGTGGACGCCGAGAAACTTAATGCGACACTTGAAAAAAGTCGGGCGTTGTAAATCGACTAGAGAGAATGTTCAAGACTCTAGAAAATCAGTAGCCTCGGTCATCTCTTCTTGACCATCTGTTTCCCGGCGATGTCTAGAGAATATCGAGTACCGATTCCGGCGGCCGTCCGATTGCAGCGCGCTCATCTGCGACAACAATCGGTCGCTCTATGAGGATGGGATTTTTGACCATGGCTTGGATCAACTCAGCACGACTGTGCCCGCTATCGTCCAAATTCAGCTCTTTATAAACGGCTTCCTTTTTTCGCATCAACTCGCGAGGAGACAAACCGAGTTTATTGAGCAATTGTTCGACGGTAGCCAAATCCGGGGGAGTTTTGAGATATTCGATAACTTCTGGTTGGCAACCCTTTTCTTGGAGAAGTGCAAGGGTTTGGCGCGATTTGCTGCAACGAGGGTTGTGGTAAATTTTGATGGTCATTGTTGCCTCGAGTTGCACGATGGCGTTAATCGTCTTCGCCACGGGTTAATTCGGAAAAGCGAACGGGAAGAATCTCCCTTATGTTGATTTTACCCGTGTCGTTCTTGATCACGAGTAACAACTGTTGGGTATCTTCGGTAGCCCCCGCAGGAATGATCATCTTACCGCCTGGCTTGAGTTGATAAATTAAGGGAGGAGGAACCAAGTCGGGCGCAGCAGTGACGATGATCGCGTCAAACGGCGCGTGCTCCGGCCAGCCGCTGTAGCCGTCACCGATCCGAGGTGAAATATTTTTGTACCCCAACTGAGTCAATCGTCGGCGGGCCTCGGTACCTAAATCCTCCAGAATTTCGATCGTGTAGACGTGTTTTACCAACTCCGCGAGCACTGCCGCTTGATAGCCAAGCCCAGTGCCGATCTCGAGGACATTGTCGCCCGGTGCGAGGTCCAACAGATCAGTCATAAGCGCGACGATAAACGGTTGTGAAATAGTTTTACCACAGCCGATTGGCAGTGGACGATTTATGTAGGCAAAGGACTTCATTTCCGTCGGCACGAACTCATGGCGAGGCACCTTGGCGACCGCGCTCATCACGCGCCCATCGAGGGTATCTTTACCAATATGCTCGCGGGTGTGGCGCGCATGTACCGCGATGTCATCCAGCATTTGGTCGCGCCATGCCGAATATAGTGCATCCATTGCGGTTGTTTCCGTCAAAAAACGAACCGGCCAAGGCAGACTGGCCGAGAAAACCGGTAGTTTACCCTTGTTGCCGCGTCCCGAAATTGGTTTCAACGCGATACCATTGGGTTCGGCGCTTGACAAGAGCCGTTGGCCAATCGAATCGACTAAATTGTTTGTCGTTTCGGTTTTCATCGACAACAACTGAACCGACTGTGCTCAAGGATAGGGTGAAGTGGCGGTCAGTCAACCTTCGAGTCTGAAGGTTGTTGGATAGAGACGTCCCCAACGCCAACTGACGAAAATTGACAGTGTACTGAACCATTCAGTACCAACAATCTGCTGGAGTAACTGCCCAGGTCTGATCCC
>JAAXGF010000239.1 GCA_012267605.1 Alphaproteobacteria bacterium
GATCAGACCTGGGCAGTTACCATACATCTGTGATTCAGCAATGTGAGGCGCCCTGCTACCAAATCTTGAACGCCATGACCGCCCACGGTCGAAGTCGATACTTCCATCGGCCCACTCACGGGCAAACGCGTGGGAAAAGCCTGTTGAAAACTCTGTGAATCACGTGGATTGACACAATGTTGACACAATTTCAGCCGCGATTGAGATCAGGCATAGCGCGTTCGGCTTGCTTGAACCGCGAGGAAGAGACGCCTAGATTAATCCATAACAGCCGGCATTCGATGGGGCACATGGTGGGTCCTTCCAAAACAACCGGCATTCGCATTTTGCTGTCAGAATGGTGCCCGCAACCGGTAACCCACCTTGACAAAGATGGCAGTCAATCTCGCCGACGTAAGCCTGGACGACAAATTCGCCCGGGATAGCGGACGCGCTTACCTGACCGGAACCCAAGCGCTCGTTCGCTTGCCGATGATGCAAAGGCGGCGTGACGCCTTAGTTGGCCTGAACACCGCTTGTTTTGTTTCAGGCTACCGAGGATCGCCGCTTGGCGGCCTCGATCTGGCGTTTTGGCGCGCCCGCAAATTTGCCGAACGGCATCAAATTCACTTCCAATCCGGCGTTAACGAAGATTTGGGCGCAACAGCCGTCTGGGGCAGCCAGCAGGTGGGTTTGTTTCCCGGAGCAAAATTCGATGGGGTCTACGCCATGTGGTACGGCAAAGGTCCAGGAGTCGATCGTTCCGGCGATGTGCTCAAGCATGCGAACGCTGCCGGAACATCGCCTCATGGAGGCGTATTAGCGTTGGCCGGAGACGATCACGCCTGCAGATCCTCAACCTTGCCGCACCAAAGCGAACTCGCGTTCGTCGATGCCATGATCCCAGTCCTAAATCCGGCAAATGTTCAAGAGTTTCTCGATCTCGGCCTATATGGCTGGGCGATGTCCCGCTTTGGTGGGGTCTGGGTCGCCTTCAAGACAATATCCACAACAGTGGAAAGCTCGGCCTCGGTATCTGTCGACCCCGAGCGAATTTCAATTGTTGAGCCTGAAGACCTCGTGCTTCCGGAGGCGGGTCTCAATATTCGTTGGCCCGACCCGCCGCTGGCACAAGAAGAGCGGCTGCACAAACACAAGGTATATGCGGCTCTGGCTTTCGCGCGAGCGAACCGGCTCGACCGAATCGTCGTTGGGCGAGCTCGCGCCCGTCTCGGCATCGTGACGACCGGAAAATCCTACCTCGACGTGCGACAAGCGCTGGAAAATCTGGGCATCGACGAAGCGCACGCCGCTGAAATCGGCCTCAGCGTTTACAAAGTCGCCATGAGTTGGCCGTTGGAACGAGAAGGTGTGCGCCAGTTCGCAGAGGGCATGGAAGAAATTCTCGTAGTCGAAGAAAAGCGCGCCCTGATCGAAAACCAGCTCAAGGAGCAACTCTACAATTGGCGTCCGTCGGTGCGACCGCGCGTGGTCGGCAAGTTCGATGAGCAGGGCGAGTGGATCCTGCCCTCGACCGACGAATTAACACCGGCACGCATATCACGTGTTATCGCCGAGCGAATCGGCAAGTTTCACACCAGTGAACGAATCGATTCCCGGCTGGCATTCCTCGATGCCAAGGAAAGAGCTTTGCGCGCGAGGCCAGCGCCAATCGAGCGAATCCCCTATTTCTGCTCTGGTTGTCCGCACAACACCTCAACCAAGGTTCCCAAGGGCAGCCGTGCCCTCGCGGGTATCGGTTGCCATTACATGGCCATGTGGATGGACCGCGACACACAAACCTTCACCCAAATGGGCGGCGAGGGTGCGACTTGGATCGGCCAGGCGAATTTCACCGAGGTTCCCCACGTGTTTCAGAATCTCGGGGACGGCACCTATTTCCATTCCGGCCTGTTGGCGATTCGCGCGGCGGTCGCCGCCAATGTGAACATTACGTATAAGATCCTGTTCAATGACGCGGTCGCCATGACGGGTGGACAACCAGTAGATGGCATCCTGACGGTGCCGCGGATGACTCACCAACTTTATGGCGAGGGTGTGTCACGGGTCGCAGTCGTCACCGACGAAGTCGGAAAGTATCCAGTCGGTACCCACTTCGCACCGGGCGTGACCGTTTGCCACCGTGATTCGCTGGACCGCGTTCAACAGGAGCTGCGGCGGGTCCCCGGCGTTACCGCGTTGATCTACGACCAAGTGTGCGCGGCCGAGAAACGGCGTCGACGTAAACGCAATCTAATGCCGGACCCACCAAAGCGCGTCGTCATCAACACCGCGGTTTGCGAAGGTTGCGGTGATTGCGGAAACGAATCGAACTGCCTGTCGGTATTGCCTTTGGAAACCGAATTCGGCCGCAAACGCACAATCGACCAATCATCTTGCAACAAAGACTTTTCTTGCCTAAACGGATTCTGCCCGAGTTTCGTAACCGTTCACGGCGGCCGTTTGCGGGCTTCGACCAAGAGCCCAAACCGGGCACAAAGCCGGCTACCGGAACCGGATCGGCCCGAGGCCACCGAACCCTACGGCATTCTAATTACCGGGGTTGGCGGTACAGGTGTGGTCACCGTAGCGGCGTTGTTGGGCATGGCAGCCCACTTAGAGGGGAAAGGGGTATCGGTTCTTGACATGGCGGGGTTGGCCCAAAAATACGGCGCTGTAACGAGCCATGTGCGTATCGCCAACAATCCGGACGATATTCACGCGGTGAGAATCGCCGCTGGCGAAGCCCGACTTGTCCTAGGTTGCGACCTCGTTGTCGCTGCATCTTTCGATTCGCTTGCCAAAATGACCCCGGACGAAACAAACGCCATTGTCAACGCCCACGAGTTCCCGACCGGCGAATTTACCCGCCAGCCCGATATGGAATTTCCCGGCGCAGAGCTGCGGCGGTTGATCGAAGATGCCGCCGGTTCGGTCGACTTCATAGACGCCTCATCCCTGGCCGGCGCATTGGTCGGTGAAAGCATCGGAACAAATCTGTTCCTGCTCGGTTATGCTTACCAGAAGGGGCTGCTGCCGATATCGGCGACCGCCATCGAAAGAGCGATCGCATTGAACGGTGTCGCGGTGAAGATGAACCGCCAGGCGTTCCGCTGGGGGCGTAACACCGCCATCGACCGCGACATGGTAGAAAAAGCAGCGGCAGACGCGGCCCCCGCCATTCCAGCAGACCAACAATTTTCGACGACGCGGGACGACGTGATTGCCCGTCGGGAATCCGACCTCACGGCGTATCAGAACGCGGGTTACGCGCGCCGCTACTCAGCCTTGGTATCGCGCGTACAGGACGCAGAGGCCAAACGCGCCAAGGGCCTGAGTGGTCTGACCGAAGCGGTTGCGCGAAACTATTACAAGCTGTTGGCTTATAAAGATGAATACGAGGTCGCCCGGCTGTTCACCGATGGGCGTTTCGCGCGGCAGGTCAACGAACTATTCGAGGGGAATTTCCGGCTTACGTTTCACATGGCTTCGCCCCTGTTCGCACGACCAGACGTCGACAGCGGGCGGCCGAGGAAGATCACTCTCGGACCATGGCTCATGGGTGTCATGCGTGTACTGAGCGGACTGCGCCGCCTGAGGGGTACCCCCTTCGACATCTTCGGCTACAGTCGTGAACGGCGAGAAGAACGGCGCCTTATCGCCTCATACGAATCAATTTTCGACGAGATCACTCAGAATTTGGATCGGGGAAATCATCGTATCGCGCTCGAGATCGCCAGTTTGCCAGAACACATCCGCGGATATGGGCCGGTCAAGGCAGCCCAAATTGAGGCGGCAGAAATACGCCAGGCTGATTTGCTTTCCGCCTTTCGTGAACGGTGTGCACCGGCCTCCGCGGCCGAATAAAATTCGCGTATTCGCTCCGACTCCAACGGGTCGGCTCAAGAAAGCGGAATTTCGCCGGCCTCGATATAAATCAACGCGGCACCCGATACCATGGCTATCCCGACTTCCGCAACTCGGCACGCGTTTCGGCTAATGTGACGATTTTCCGGCCCGGAAAGTGGCGGATTTCCGGGCTTTGCTTCTCCAGAACGGCGTGTAGTGCCGACCTGCCCCCTTGATCTGGCTGGCAAAGCACCGGACGCTTTGCCCATGTTCGTGCGCTGCAAGAGACGCTTCAAAGACGGCAAGGAGCACCGCTACTGGAGCGTGGTGGAGAACGTCCGGGTCCGCGGCCGCCGGGTCGTTCAGCGCCACATTCTCTATCTCGGCGAGATCAACGACAGCCAGCGCGCTGCCTGG
>JAAXGF010000019.1 GCA_012267605.1 Alphaproteobacteria bacterium
CCACCGCATGCAGAAATCCATCAGGTGCGGGTGTTCGACAGGATCAGACCTGGGCAGTTACCCGCCGATCAATAAAGGCGTCATCCATTGCCACATCGCATTCTCCTCCGCCAAGCCTGCCATTGATCGGAACATACGCTGTCCTGCTTCGTGTGTAAGGGGTATCCTGTCGCTCATCCGTGCGACAGTTGCGGCGACTCGACAGCTAGCCAAGCCCCACACCACCCGGCAAAAATTGCGTATCGTTATTGCCGCCTATCGGCAAAATTTGCCGGGCACTCATTGCCCCTAAATCGACAACCAATTGAATTTATTGAATTTCATAATTTGGCATCAAACTTGCTTTAATCCTTTTTGCGACAGTCGCCTTCGAATGGTGCCGTCGTCGGGGGAGGTACCCCCAATCGGCAGGTAGCCGAGTCCATTTGTCCAAGTAGGAGATTCCTTATGGCTCTTAACGTCATCTCTAATTTTGGGGCGAACGTCGCCCTGCATAACCTCACCGCAACCGATAATCAGGCGACCCGTAGTATCGCGAAATTGTCGGCCGGTTCCCGCGTGTTGGCGGCTCGGGACGATGCTGCCGCGCTGGCCATTGGTAGTGGTCTGCCGGCCGAGGTTGCTTCGTTGAACCAGGCACGTGTCAACGCCGGTCAGGCTGCTTCCTTGTTGCAGATCGCTGAAGGTGCGCTGTCAACGGTTACCGACATTCTGGTCCGATTGAAATCTCTCTCGGTTCAGTCCGCTTCCGGCCAGCTCTCCGACACGGAGCGTGCTACGCTGGACGCCGAGTTCGTCGCTCTACGGACTGAAATCGACCGTATCGCCGACGACACCGAGTTCAATGGTAGCACCTTGGTGAATGGCACGACCGCGAGCACGACCGCTACCGTGGATTCCCTCGCCGGTCAGAAAATCGGTGTTGCTGAAGGTGTCGAAAGCGTCGTTTTCGACGATAATACCGACGAGGTCTTCGAGCTCACATTTGCTCAGGCGACTGACGCGTTGACCTTGACCAATACGGTGACTGGTGCCATCGAGACCGTCGGCATTGGCTCCACCGTCATCACGACAACCCAAACCGTCCGATTCGAGACGTCTGGTGCGACTATTACGCTGAATTCCAGCTTCGATAAGACCGCCGACATTGCTCAGGACGCGAATGCAGTCACCATTGGCACCGGCGGTACTGGTGTCGTCAGTGCTGCCACGATCAACGTCACCGATGCGTTTGGCGACATCTCGACCATCGACGCAACGACAGTAACCTTCACCCCGACCGCGGGTACCATCGCCGCTGAAACGCTCACGTTGAGTGCGGCGAGTGGCGGTAACTTCGTTGGGACCGTGGATTTGACGTCGCTTGGCACCAAGACGGTAACGTTGACCTAGGGTACCGGGGCGAACGCGCCGACCCTTACCTTTGAGTTCGTGGTCACAACTGTGTTCGACGGTGCTGAGACGGCCTCGAACATCGACTTGCAGCAGCTTGAAAACCTCGTCAGCTCCTTCCAGGATACGACGAACACCTCAGACTTCACCTTCAAGCTGGGCACGGCCACCGCGACCGCGGATGATCTAACGCTGACGCTCGACTCGGTGACGACGATTGCTCACGATCGATACCGCAGCCAACGCCAACCTGTCGGTTACGGCGATCGATGCGGCTATCGATACGGTCAACACGGCACGGGCGAACGTCGGTGCGGGTCAGAACCGGCTCGAATTCGCGAGTTCGAACCTCCAGGTCACGATCGAGAACTCCGAGGCCGCGAGAAGCGAACTGTTGGATTTGGACGTGGCCGCCGAGATCACCACTTTCACCAGCAAGCAGGTACTCCTGCAGGCTGGTATTTCGGTGCTCGGTCAAGCCAACCAGTTGCCGCAAAACCTGCTCCGGCTCTTCCAGTAGGATCCGTAGCGAACCTGGACGGGAGAGGGGAAATCCCCTCTCCCAACGTCCAAACGGTGGGTTAGGAGTTAGCGAAAGATGGATATCGAAAGCGCCGCTCGGGTCCCTTCCGGGGCGGCCATCCCAAGGGCGAGGGGATCGAGTTCCGTGCAGCAGCGTCCGGCCGCGCCAGCGCCGAAGGCACAAAATTCGCCGGACTTGTCAGCGAAGCTTGGCCAGGCATACAAGGTTGTCAGCGGGGCGAATTTACCACGTAGCGCCAACGTCAGCGTCCGACTCAACGTCGACGATGGCAGTGGAAGGGTATTTGCTACGGTGGTCAACAAACACACCGGTGAGGTGATCGAGCAAATCCCGCGCGAAGGCACATTGCGTCTCCTCGCGGTCACACGCGAGCTGTTGGGCTCGGTATACGACACCAAAGTTTGACCCCGGGCACAAAGAGCACGTAAGCCAAGTGGAGATTAAGCGTGGAATCGGCAAGCCTCGGTAACCTCAACGTCGATTCGAACGGGAGCGTTTCTGTATCTGGCGTTTCCTCTGGAATCGATTTTCGCGCGACGATCGACGCCATTATCGAGGCTCGGCGAATCCCGGTCGTAACAATCGAAAACCGGATTACCGAGAACGAAGAGAAGATTCTCGCATATCAGGATCTCGATACCAGTCTGGCGACACTTCAGAGTAGCGTCGACGGACTTCGTGGTGCCGTCTCGCTAGGTGGCATCGGCGATACCTTTCAGAACAAGCAAACCTTTACTTCCGCGTCCAGAACGGACGGTCAGACGCCGTCCGTACCGGGGAACTTGATCAGCGCTTCTCTCGACAACAGCGCCGATGCCGGTGTCCACGAGATAGAAATTCGCCGTGTGGCGACCGCTCATAAAATTAGTAGCCAGTCATTTGCGAGCCTAACGGCCGCGCTTAGCCTATCCGGGACGTTCGACATTCAATTTGATCCGGGGAGCGGTCCGACCACCAAGACCATTACAATCGATGCTTCGGACAAGCTCGTCGACGTACGCGACAAGATCAATAACGCGAACATTGGTACGGACGCGACCGGCGTAACCGCAAGCATCGTTTCCGTCTCCGACACCGAACATTATCTGGTGCTTACTAACGACGACACCGGCGCCGACATCGATTTGATAAACGAGACGGGAAGTATACTAACCGCCGCCTCCGGATTAGGCATTTCGGAAGACGGTGGCACCACCTTCGACAACGTCCTGCAACAGGCACAAACCGCTAGATTTACTGCGGACGGTTTGAAGGATCCCGATCGTTTCGAATCGTCCGTTCTGACCAGTAGCACAGCGGTCTTGAATACGGTCATTACGCCGTCGAACGCGACCGGAAGCTTCGACATCGATAGCACAACCGTCAACTATGACACCGCCGTCGACAGTCTAAGTGATCTGGCCACACGCATCACATCGACCGTCGCCAACGTGACGGCGACTGTCGTTTCCGACGGAGATGGCTTCCGGCTGGACATAACCTCGACCAACCCGACGATTGACATTGTGGATACTAGTGGGCTGCTTGGCGATTTGAACGTCAACAACGACCTCGTCATCGAACGCACGAGCAACACGGTCTCGGATCTATTCGAAGGCGTAACACTTACTCTGTTTCAAGCCGAGCCGGCGACAACCCTCAAAATTGAAATCGAACAAGATTTGTCAGCGTTGAAGGCTCAAATTCAAAACGTGGTCAACGCCTACAACGACGTACGCGGTCTCATCAACGCCAACAGCTTGACCGACGCCACGACCGGCGAGAAAAGTGAAGATGCGGGTATTCTATTCGGTGAACGCACGCTGAGCGAGGTGCGGGGAGGGCTGGGTGAACTAATCTCCGCCAGCGTCGCCGGCGTCGACTCCGCGTTTGCTACCTTGGCACAGATCGGTATTAGTATCGCCAACAGTTCGGTTACCGACCCCCTGCTTGCCGGCACATTGGTCATCGACGAGTCCAAACTGGACGATGCACTTCTCAATAATCCGGACGACGTTAGGCGTTTGTTGGCATTCGATTTTTCGATTTCGGAACCCAACGTTTCATTGCTCGATTTTACCGGTGCTTCTACATTTTCGGCGAGCGGCTATACGCTCAATATCGGCGATATCTTGTATTCATCCGAATCGGACATTGTAACTGACAATACCGTTCCCCTTGATACCGTGACCACCGCCACTGGCAGTGGTAGCTTCGACGTCAACGGTACCGGCGTGGCATACGATACGACAACCGATAGCCTCGACGATCTGGCTGCGAATATCACCGCCGGTGTTCCTGGCGTGACGGCCACGGTGATCACCACTAGCTTCGGTTTTGAGCTTCGTCTGGAATCGAATAACGCAACGATTACCGTCGACAATGATAGCGGCAATCTTTTGAGCGCTCTCAATATTGCCGCCGAACCGGATGTCATTACTCAGGCCAATATCGATGGACTGGCGGATGGGACCGACAACTCTACAATCACCATTAGCGGCCGAACCATCACGGTGACGGACCAAAACGGCGCCGAAGGCTTGTTGCTGTTCTATGACGGTGTCGGTCCTTCGTCCGGGATACAAGTGGACTTCACCACGGGGTTTGCTTCTGAATCGTTTTTCTTCCTTGATGTTCTTACCGACGAGTCGGAAGGCGCTATCCAAGGAGAAATCGCGTCGCTCGAAGGATCGAACATATTGGCGCAAGAGCGCATCGATGCGATCGAGGCGCGAATCGAGATCGAGCGTCAATTGCTTATCGACAAGTTCGCCCGCGCCGAGGCCGCGTTGGCGACCGCGAACCGTGTGCTCGATACAATCACGCAACAGTTCGCTGCGCTAACGGCCGACAGGTAGTCGCAACGCCAAAGGTGGAGTACATCCCATGACCAACGCGAACCCATACCAAGCCCAGGACATCATGACCGCCTCACCGGTTCGACTGGTGGTTAAACTGTATGAACATGCCATCATGTCTTTGCGCCAAGCAATTCGGGCCATCGAGGACAACGACATAAATGCCCGTTGGAAAGCCAACAAGAAGGCAATGGACATCATCGAGCACCTTTGCCAAACCTTGAACCTGGAGAAGGGCGGCGAGATAGCCGAAAATCTCGAGCGTCTTTATCGGTTCATGTTGCGCCACTTGTTGGACGTGGATCTCCACAACAATCCGACTGCGGCGAAAGAAGTGATCGATCTTCTTGAACCGCTTTACCGTTCCTGGTCACAGTTGGACCGCGACTTAGTTGCCAAGGCATCGGCGGCCACTCCGCATGCCGAAACCGAGACGGTGGCAACGGAATTGGTCGTCTCGCCGCCCGGCGCCCAACCAGTGCCTCCGCACAGTGGTGGTCGGACGATCGCTAGCGCCTAACCTCGCTCCAAATTTCCACGGCGATCGCGCCGGTGTCGATTTGACACCGGCGCTTTGTTTTGTTGGCTGCCTCGTTTGGCGGAGGTGGGCGCAGGAGGGCGATTCGACCCGGCATAAACTTCCGCTACCGATGCAGATGCCGACCGTGTCGGCAAAAACGTGGATTCCGATAGTTCGCGAGGAAAATTATTCTTTCATTTCAATAAATTAACTCGTGAGCCTAAGTTGGCCCACGGATTGCTTATGAATAAACCGAGGACGCGTTCTCGATGCGTTCGAAACATTTGAGAGGATCGTCGTGCAAATCATCGCGCGTATCTCTTGGAGGACAATGTGAACCCGTTCGCGGCACTGTTTGCCGGATTGCCACCGAATCACGGTTTGGCTGCCGCGCCGCAATCAGCTGGTCCGGTTGATCCTAGGTTCGCTGGTCTTATCGCCAAGCTTCAAGGTCAACCCGGGGCTCCAACAATCGGCGGGTCACTCGGCGAGTCCCTTGGCGAGTTTCAGAGCATCGACGATTTCGGAGAAACTTCGGGCGAACTAAGTTTGGTGTCGGGTACGTCTTTGACGGCGCCGACGACGATTCCCGACGAATTTTTGCAGATAGCAACTTTCGCCGGTACGCCGATCTTTGCCGATTATCCAGTATCCCGACCGGCCAACTTACCAGTTGGCTCGACGTTAGCGCCGCCGTCTACGGCCCCTGAATCGCCGCGCTTGCAAAATCCGACAATTCCGGCGTCACCAGCGACTCGATTGGGAATACATTTTGAAACGCCACCGGCAACGATTGGAACGTCAACTGGGAATGTGCAGCACACGCCGTTGACGCGGGCGGGCGGAGACGTCGGTGTCGCGGCAAAATTAGCCGCTGCGACGCGCGTCGAATTGCCGAATACGGCGTTTATCGCCAGCGCCCAGTCCCAATCTACCATTTCGCCGGTATCCCAGACGTTGCCCGAGACGCACGTTTCGCCACCCACCACTCAACGCGTTCACGCCGACCAACCGATCGTCCGAACGGGCCTCGCCGAGACAACGTCTGTAGGCAGTCAAGTACCCGGCGTTCAAGTATCTAGTGTCGAATTGCGACAAATCGCGCCGTCCACCGGAGCGATTCCACGATCGTCGCTACCGATCGAACTGGAAGGCTTCGAGCCAGTCGTACCGACACCACGGACTTCTTCACCGGCAGCGGAAACTTCCAGTTTGCGGGCGCCCAGCACGTTAGCCCGACTTCCGCAACTC
>JAAXGF010000133.1 GCA_012267605.1 Alphaproteobacteria bacterium
GAGGCACCTGGGCAGTTACGATAATGCAGAGAATATTTTGGCGAATTAGCAAATGGGCGTTCATCGCGTTGGTCGTACTCGCAATCATGGGGGTCGGAGCTGCGACATTTGTTCCATCGTTCAGCTCGGCGCGGGAAGGCTGCTATTGGACAGATGCGATGGTTGGATACATTGATTGTCCCAACGTACCTGCTGGTTCGATCATTGCTTACGCATTGAACCTGCCCTTTTTGGTGTTCTTTTACTCAGGCATGTTCCTGATTGTCTTAATTAGCACGGTCAAATTTAAAGAAGTCTCTGGCCCGGCACTTCTCGAGTTTCTGCAACTCATCTTACCGTATCTGATGTACCAAACGCTCCTGGTGCTTGGGGGCATTTATCCGATCCGCTGGATTTACGTGAAGGTCAGGTCACGGTTTTCACGGATACGGCGCGACAAGTGACGTATATCCGCATGCGGCCAAATCCACTGATTGAGGCCAAGTACAACTTCACCGCCGATACCCCCATTAACTTTCCATAAGCCATTCATGCCTGAATTCCATTTGTTAAAACTCGTTTTCAAGGCCCTCTTGGTTATGTTTACCGCCTTGGCGGCAATTTCGGTTGAGCCCGATAAAGTTTTTGCCGGCAGCCCAGAATCCACTGGTAACGATGAAATCGTCGTCGTTCTACATGGGCTGGGTCGAAGTACGCTGTCCATGTGGCTTCTCGCCACCAGATTGGAGGATGCCGGCTATCGTGTCGAGCGGGTCGGCTACCGATCGATTCAGGACACACCCGAGCAAATTCTCGCGGATATCAGCGAACAAATTGACACTTGCTGCATTGGTAAATCGGCGAAGCTACATTTTGTCGGGCATTCTCTTGGTGGCTTGATGATTCGGGCTTACCTCGCAGATCATGAAGTCGCCAATTTAGGCCGTGTTGTGTTGATTGGTACACCCAATTCCGGAACGAAAATTGTCGATAACTTGCGGCATAAGTGGTGGTTCAAGGTCCTGGGTCCGATGGCTCAGGATTTAGGTACAGATGAGGACGGCTTCCCGAAGTCAATCGGAAAACCCGATTATCCCTTGGGCGTAATCGCAGGAAAAACCACGATCCTATCGAATGACAAGGTGCTGCCAGGGGACGATGACGGTTTGGTCTCTGTGGAGTCGACAAGAATCGACGGAATGACAGATTTTGTCATGGTTCAAGCTACTCACGCTGGAATGCGCTACGACAAGGATGTCGCGCGCCATGTGGTTCGCTTCCTGAAATCTGGACAATTCGACAAGCATGGGATGTAAGTGGCACGAATTTATGACTTGTCCCTGATTATCGTCTCGGTGCGCCAATGTGAGCGGCTTAGCGACGGTGTCACGCAATGCGAAATTCCAAGAATCGTTTTTGACCTATTTTGAACCGCGACATCACGCGATCTGGCAACCAATCCGCTGCGCGAATCACGCTACTGGTCAGTTCTCCCTCGCGCGACCTGTAATCACCGTCGAAGCTGAGCTTGTTGACCAACGCGTTCAAGTTTGAGAGATTCGACATCCGCAATCCGTTGACTTTGTTGATGTCTGATTCCCGAAGGTTCCGAGAAAATCTTTAGTTGCGGGATTCAGGCACGGCTTTATACAGCCTGGACCCGAACCAAAACGACGGTGCGTGCAGGGTAAGGGAGGGGCAGCAAGGCTAAAGGCGTAAACGCGGATGAAGCAGCTCGCCCTTGCACTAGCTTTGCTTTCAGCCGCCACGTCTGCCGCGGAGGCCGGACCCAATCGAATTTTCGATCAGGAATGCCCCCATTGTCTGCCGATGGAAATCGACCGGCTGGCCGTCCTGCTCGGCGACGACGTTCTCCGGGACCTGGTCTGCCGCTTGTCTTCTCAGCGATTTACGCCGGCGCGCCTGAGTACGGCGCTTGGCATCCCCGAAGGACAGGTGTTGCGACGTATCAATACCTTGCGCGGGTGGGGTCTGGTTCACCTAACACGTTACGATTCGGCGACGACAATCGTCGAGCCGCGCCCCGGGACTGGCGGACAAACTCTGCGCCGTTGGGCGACCCGATATTGTCCATCGGGAGATGCGTGCGGAACTCCTGCCGCAGCTCCGGAAGAGGTAGCAAGGACCTATGCCGCGCGGATGGACAAAACCCATACGGTTGCATCGCCCAGCGTATTGGCGGGCAAACTGGTAACCGTGTTCGGCGGCTCCGGATTCATCGGACGTGTTCTGGTGAAACACTTGGTGGCGGAGGGCGCGCGGGTCCGCGTTGCCGTGCGGCATCCCGAATCCGCGGAATCCCTCAAATCGCTCGGTGAGCCTGGCCAAGTGGAGCTGGTACCGGTGGATATCGCGGCTATGAGGCTGTTAAAGCCGCGTGATCCGGAAACGGTCGATGCGCCGAAACTATACGATAACAGCGACAAGCGACGCATTTGGAGTGCCATCCTTGGCGCCGATATGGTGGTTAACCTGATCGGGGTTCATACGGAAACGGAAGGGCGTAATTTTCGCGATGCGAACTTCCACGGGGCGCGCCAAATCGCCATGTCCGTGGCTCGGGCAGGAACGCCGCGGTACGTTCATGTCTCGGCGCTTGGCGCGACGACTGAGTCCGCATCCATTTTTGCCCAGACAAAAGCACTCGGTGAAAGCATTGTCCGCGCGACCCACGCCCCGGTCACCATCGTGCGACCCAGCATCGTGTTTGGTCCCGGCGACCATTTCTTCAATAGTATCGCGGAGTTCTCGCGGTTCAGCTTATTGCTCCCGGTGTTCGCTGACGACGAGACTCTTTTTCAGCCGGTCTACGTCGGCGATGTAAGCGAGGCCATCGTGCGAATCTTAAAGGACCCGGCAACCGAAGGAAAAATTTACGAGCTTGGCGGACCCCGCAAGATGAATTTGCGAAAAATGTACTCTCTGGTAATGCGCGAGACTCAGCGTCAGCGATTGCTTGTGCCGTTGCCTGAATGGGTTGGCGATATCCACGGTGCATTGCTCGAGGGCTTGCCAGGCACGCTGCTAACCCGGGATCAAGTCTCGCTCATGCAGAATGACGACGTGGTCCACCCTGGTGCGCTTGGTCTGGCCGATCTAGGCATCACCCCCACTCCGATTGAGAAGGTTTTGCATAGGTATCTCGGGAAAGGAAAACCGCCCGGCAAATCCGAGCCGCACTACTAATTTGGAGCTGCCGCTAAACCGTACACAAATCATGCGAAGCCTCGTCCTTGCCGCCGTTTGTTTTTTCGCCTCGGCGCCAACGATAGGCGGCGCAATCCCGTCCCGCGTTGACGACAATCGTGATTGCACAACTTGCCTGACAACGGAGTTCGATCGATTGGTCGCCTTGCTCGGTGACGACGTTCTACGGGACATGGTCTGCCGGTTGTCAAGTGAGCGCTATACACCGGGCAAATTGAGCTCGGCAATGGGTATCCCGGAAGGGCAGATATTGCGGCGGATCAAAACGTTAAGGGGGTGGGGTGTTGTGCGCGCGGTCAGGCGTGATTCGGCAACCACCATCATCGAGCCTATCCCTGGCGATGGCACTCGTACCTTGCGGCGTTGGGCACGCAGGTACTGCCCTACGGGCGAACGATGCGGCAGACCAACCGGTGGCCCGGAGGCAGGTGACGGCAGGAAGCCGAGTGATTCCGAGGGTGGCGCCACTCCGGGCGACCGTGTCGGGTTCGACCCGAAATACGCGGCGGCGCGCGACCGTCTGATGACCCAGATCGAGGAGGAGATGCGCGAGACCGAAGTTTACACGGGACGTTCAAGGCTCAGCGTTCCCGTGTTCAAAACTATGTCCGATACGCCGCGCCATGAATTCGTGCCGTCCGACTTGCGCGATCGCGCGTATTATAACGGTCCGCTTTCCATTGGCGACGGGCAGACCATATCGCAACCGTATATTGTCGCCCTGATGACCGAAATCCTCGACCTGAAACCCTCCGATGTAGCCTTGGACGTGGGTTCCGGATCCGGTTATCAGGCGGCGGTCCTCGCACCACTGGCTGCCAAGGTTTTTTCGGTCGAAATCATCGAATCGCTTTATTTGTCGGCAACCGAAAGACTGAAGCGCCTCGGCTACGACAATGTCCAGACTCGCTTGGGTGATGGATACGACGGCTGGCCGGAGAAAGGCCCCTTTGACGCAATCGTCGTCGCGGCGGCGGCGGAGAGCATCCCGCGACCCCTGGTTCGCCAGCTCGCAAAGGGTGGACGAATGGCGGTCGTGATCGGCGAGGAGCACGAAGTGCAGCAGCTCGTGCTGGTGACGAAAGACACGGACGGAAAACTGTTGTCGCGCAATGTGCTACCCGTAAGGTTCGTGCCGCTAACCCGCGACCGTTAGGAATGAACAGGCTGTTCGGGGAGCGTGATCCTCATACCGTCGTCTGCAATTTCCCACCCAGCGTCCACCAACCGCGCCCGTTCCGGCGAATCGGCGACGATGGCGGGATTGGTGTTATTGATATGGACGAAGATTTTGCGGCGCACTCCGAGGTTCGCGAAACTGGCGATACTGCCATGCTCCCCCGACATCGAGATATGGCCCATACGGCCGCCGGTCTTGCGGCCCACGCCGCCGGCGATTAGCTCGTCATCGCGCCATAGCGTGCCATCAAAGAAAACTAAGGTTGCACCGCGCAGCCGATCGGCCAAAGAGGGCGTAATTTCGGCACAACCGGGAACGTAAAAAAACGAGGTGCTGCCCGCTGAAACTTCCAGGGCCACAGTATCCTCGCCCTGGGAGCCGAAGTTATCTCCGGCGGACGCGTCTTCAAGATAGAGAGCCACTTTACCTGGCACAGCGAAGGGACGCACGGAAAGACCACTCTTCTTGCCCTCCGGCAACACCAGGTCGACAGGTTCGTCGAGCACCAGCGGGTGGCGCCGCACTGCTGCCACGTCGAGGGCGTTGAACATCGGATTTCCGTCCAGCGCTTGGTGCACCCGCAGTGTGGCGTAGAGCGACAAGGGATGGCGCTCGCGCAGGTGCAAGAGGCCGGCGACATGGTCAATTTCAGCGTTGGTAAGCACCACCCCGGCGATTGGGCTGTGGCGCGCCCCTTCACTGGGCTGCAGCAGGGGCGTCGCGGCGATTTGTTGGCGCAAATCCGGTGCCGCGTTGAGCAAGAACCAACCGCTTTCACCACCCACCGCAAGCGACGATTGGCTGCGTGGCGGCGCGGCGGGATCACCCGCCCAGGCGCGCGCGCAATTGGCGCATCGGCAATTCCATTGGGGAAAGCCGCCACCGGCCGCTGAACCAAGAACGATGATATCGAGCAATAAACGCTCCCTTGAACGGTACCGGGCCCCAAAATGACATCGGACCTTGTGGGTGAAATATTGCGGTAACAATTTTATTACTTGTGATCCGCTCGGCACGACACAAAATATGGCCCATGACCGATTCGCTTCACATTGGACCGGCAAAATTGCCGGACTTTTCGCGGCGCGCTGGGCTATGCGCCACGCTGTTTGTCGCCGCCGCGCTGGCTGGTTGCGCATCCCCTGCCCCGTACATGGTGGCGGATAACGGCAAGGGATTCGCCGACCAGGCTTTGGAAACCAACCGATTTCGGGTTTCGTTCACAGCCAATTCCCGCACTCCGCGCGAAACGGTCGAGAACTATTTGCTCTATCGCGCGGCGGAGATCACCTTGGAGAATGGCAAGGACTATTTCGTCGTGGTTGAGAAGGATACGGAACGGACTGTCGACTACCGGCAGAGTGTATTGGGATCGCCGTATCGCCGCGCCCATATCCGTCACTTCCGTCGCCATTACTCCTTTCCCCGATTTCATGACTCGCTGTTTGACTATTATCCCGTCCGCCGACCGGTCACCAGTTACCAGGCGATGGCGACGATCCTGATTTTTGACGGCGAGAAACCCGCCGACGCTATGGATGCGTACACGGCAAGCGATGTCGCCGCCCACCTCGGCCCCACCATCGTCCGCCCCGAGGAACCAGTCGCCAACTAGGCGTCCAGAGGGGCTTTTTCCCTCGATCCCCTTTCCCCTCTACCGTGCCGCGCTCTCCTCCTTCATACGCGGGCTTGACCCACGCATCCATCACTCAGCTACACATTTGTTTGCCGGAATGCGGCGATATCGGACCGGGATCATGCATGGATCCCCTTGTCACGCACGGGGATGACAAAAAGACGCACGGGGATGATGGAAGAGCACAGGGGTGGCGGAAAACAGCTGCCAGGATGCGGAGGTGCGGGCTGGTCGAGGGAAAAGGGGGAACGGTAAGCCCGATAAAACGCGTGTCGGAATTCTTTACACGAGCTGATATCCCTGGAAGCCCTGGAAAACCAGGGGTTTTTGGCAATAATCGGAAAGCCGCGTTCGATGTGTCGGCCAGCTTTACACCAGCCTTATTCGGCTATCCCTTTGATATATCGCGTTTTTCTAAGGAATTAGTCCTAAAGGCCTGTCGGTGCTTTTTACACATTCTTTGATCTGGCCGGCGTCCACATCTCTAACCCATTGAAATTGCACAGTTTCGAATAATGGCATGAAACTTGCTTGTTTATTAAGAAGATATCCGTAGTGAGGTGAACGAATTCGACCGATGGTGGCAATGAATAAACACCAGTGATCGATTACGTATCGCTTGGATGGATATTTATTGTTGAATACCGGAGAGAAAACAACCCCTCGGTTGAGGAGAGACAAGAATGGATAAAATTAAAACGATTGGCATCGCGGTTGTGACCGCGTTTGCGTTCATTAGTCTCGGCGCAGTTCAACAAGCCGATGCCAGGCTGATTCTGACCGTGGATGACTTGGGGACCGCTGGTATAGACGCCATTATCATCGACAATACCGATGGTGGCGTGGGCGACGCGACTCCCAAGGGGGCCGCCAGCGTAGCTGATGGAAATCCCCTAGATGGCGTGGTATCTTTTGTTGGTGCGGTGGGCGCGTTCACTATCAATGTCGTAACAGGTATTTCCGAGCCCATAATTGGCAGCTCAAAACAAGCCATTCTGAATCTTAACAGTGTAAATGTAACTACGACATCGGGTGGCACGCTCGAAATCATGCTTACGGATACGGACTATCTTATAGGCGGGCTGCCCGGCTCCGCGCAAATCGAATCAGCCATTGGCGGTGTCGCGGCTGGACCGGTCGAACTCACCCAGTCGGTGGACCCGGCCAATATGGAATTCGGCATGCCGGCGGCCAGCACCCTGATCCATGATCCGCAAGGCCCGGGTCCGTTTTTCGACCAATTGTTCGGGTCGGTCGCCCTTGGCGGCATGTTTTCGATCACTGAACTCGTTAGGATTACCCATACCGCTGCTGGTCAGGTAACGTCCTTCGATGTTTCGAGCACGGTCCCTGAACCCGCAACGCTCGCGCTCCTCGGTGCGGGGTTGGTCGGTTTCGGCTTCATGCGCCGGCGCATGAATAAAGCAGCTTAGGTCACCGAAATACCGTTTCATTGAGCGGCGGTTCTTCGGAGCCGCCGTTTTTCTATGTTTTAACGGCTGGGAAATACTCACCCCCTTACCACCTACTTCACCCTCTGCCCTCTTTCCTCGCCTTGCTCGCTTGCCGGACGGAGGAGGCCGTGTTTGCGTAATTGATTGCGGAACTGGCCATAGGTCAGGCCGAGATGCTCGGCGGTGAGTCGCTGGTTGTAGCGGTGGCGGCGCCAAGCATTCTTCAGCAGGCGGACCTCCAACGCCGCGACTTGGGCACGGAAGTCGGTTGTCTCACTTCCGACAGTCTCATCTATTCCGGTCTCGCTAAAAGCCGTCTCCACCGTGTCTTCTGCTAGGTCGCCGTAACTTGCCGGACCGGAGGGCCGATAGGGCGATTCGAATGGGTCGAAAACGACAGTGTCGATACTCACCTCTCGATCAGCGGCGCGGTAAACCGCTCGTTCGACAACGTTTTTGAGCTCGCGCACGTTGCCCGGCCACGGATAGGCCATCAAACGATCCATCACCGTTGGGCGGAAACCGGGAAACGAACGCCAACCCAGTTCGCGGGCGATGTCGTGACCAAAGGCCTCCGCCAGCAATGGGATATCCTCGGTGCGGTCGCGCAGCGGCGGGATGGTCAGGACTTCGAACGCAAGACGGTCGAGCAGGTCGTGGCGAAACCGCCAGGCCTCCGCCGCCGCCGGAAGATCGATGTTGGTGGCGCCGATCAAGCGCATGTCGACATGTTGCGTAGCGTCTCCGCCGACCCGTTCGAAGGCGCCGTATTCGACGACGCGGAGAATTTTTTCCTGCACAGCGAGACCGGCATGGGCGATCTCATCGAGTATGAGAGAGCCTCCATCGGCCATTTCGAAGCGACCGCCGCGCCGCTTCGCCGCGCCGGTGAAGGCCCCGGCCTCATGGCCGAATAGCTCGCTCTCGATCAAACTTTCGGGTAAGGCGGCGCAATTGACCTTGACCAACGGCCCCTCCCACCGCTGCGACAAGTAATGCAGCCGTGCGGCGATCAATTCCTTGCCCGTGCCGCGTTCGCCGATAACCAAAACCGGGCGATTTAGCGGTGCCGCCCGCGAAACCTGATCGATCAGAGCGAGAAAGGAGGACGAGCGGCCGAGGAGTGGAGGAAGCTCGGTGGCGCCGCGATGATTCACGGATATTCTCATGAATTAGCAAAATATGCCATTTATTGATAATATTTACTAAAAATTAGGAATATTTTCAATCTCACAATGATCAAAAAATTCTCGATATCTCATGTTTTTAAATTATTTCAATGGGTTATGCCCCATCCGCGGACTTGGGGCATGGGGTTTGCTAATTCCAATTTCGAGATCCAATTTCGAGTTCCAGTTTCGAGAAGAAATTCGATCGGGCGTTTGCCCCAGGTTACGACCACGCATACGGAGGAGAAGACACATGAGCATTTTTTCCCGCCTCGCCGACATCATCAGCTCCAACCTCGCCGCCATCCTCGATCAGGCGGAGGACCCGGAAAAGATGATTCGTTTCATGATTCAGGAAATGGAAGACACCCTGGTCGAAGTTCGCGCCACCTCGGCAAGAATCATCGCCGACCGCAAGCAAGCACGGCGCAAGCTCGCGCGCCTGGATGAGGTCAAGCAGGAATGGCAGCGCCGGGCCGAACTCGCCCTGTCCAAGGGTCGCGAGGATTTGGCCAAGGGCGCGCTGTTGGAAAAGGCGAAACTGGCCGACGTGGCTGAGTCGCTGGAAGCCGATCTCGAACAGCTCGACGATGCCTTGACAAAACACGACGAGGACATCGCCAAATTAGAGGCCAAGCTACGCGAGGCCAAGACCAAGCAGAAAACCATTTTGGCCCGTCAGGAAACTGCCGAATCGCGCCTCAAGGTGCGCCAACGCCTCCACGACGACCGAATCGACGACGCCTTCACCCGTTTTGAACAGATGGAGCGCCGGCTCGACGCCGCCGAAGGCGAGGTGGAGTCCTACGATCTCGGCCGTGGCAAAACCCTGGCCGAGGAAATTGCCGAGTTGGAAGCGGAATCCGCCATCGACGAAGAGCTTTCGGCACTCAAATCCCGATTTACCAAGACGCGGGAAAAAGGGTCGGTCGCGGACGAGCGGAAATAGCCGATGTCGGGTCTTATCACCTTCCTTTGGGTGCCGCTGTCGATATTTCTGCTATTCGTCGCGCCCTTTTGGATATTCGCCCATTACGCCACCCGCTGGCGCACGGCGAAAACCCTCTCTTCCGAAGACGAGACGCTGTTGAACGAGCTTCGAGAGACCGCCGGGCGGATGGAACAACGCCTCGACAACCTTGAGCGCATTCTCGATGCCGAGTCGACCGATTGGAGAAAACAACCATGAATAACCGAAAACATCATAATCACCGATGCCGCCGCAGCCGACTGTACCGGGACTCCCGAAACGGGATCTTCCTCGGCGTTTGCGCCGGCCTCGCCGATTTCTTCGGGTTCAACACTTGGGCCATACGCTTGGCCGTGGTCGTGTCGCTAATCGTTTTCACGTTCCCGACTCTGGTGGCCTACTTCTTCGCCGGTGCACTGTTGGCGAAAAAGCCCTCCGGACTTTACGGCAGCCAAGACGAAGAAGTTTTCTGGCGCGGATTTCGCACCGACCCTGGCCAGACGGTGGGCTCCATGGGACGGCGGTTTCGCGATATGGAAGGTCGCTTACGCGCCATGGAGGCACACGTGACGTCCCCCGGTTTCAAGCTCAAACGCGAAATCGACGACCTTGACCGGTAAATAATACGAACTATGTGAAGGATTGAATCGCGAATGGAATCACCTAAATGGCGTTGGAAGCTCATCGCTGGCCATCCTTGAGCGTAAACTATACAGCTCAGCCTGTTGGGCGGTTCACATGAGGCAATCGGCGGGGCGTGAGGCAAACATGGATTCTCGTGTCGAGCACGAGGATGACTCCATCGGACGGCAGCCTCCGCCTTGCATCGGGGCAGAACGCATTCGGTTATCCGATTCACCGCGACGAACCGACTCCCTTCCCTCGCCGCCTCAATATTTTTCCAATCCCCCCATCCCCATACTATTTCCGTCATTTCCGTCCCTGGGCTTGACCCGGGGATCAGCTCGGGGATCCATCAGTAAAGCGGGATGACCGACCGTCCTATTGTCGTCTTCGGCGGGTCCGGATTTATCGGGCGGGAAATCGTCCGCCGGTTGGCGGTGCAAGGAACCGAGGTTCGCGTGGCGGTGCGCCGACCGGAACGAGTTGCCGACGCGGATTACGGCTCTGGGAAAATAGTCGCCATCGGCGCGGACGTCTGGCGCCCCGAGACGATCGAACCGGCGGTTGCCGGCTGTGGCGCCGTCGTCAATACCGTCGGCCATTACGTCGCCCAAGGCGCCAAGACGTTCGAGGCAATTCACGGACGGGGCGCTGGCGACGTCGCCCGGTACAGCAGCCAAGCCGGGGTGCAGCAGCTTGTTCATATTTCCGGACTGGGGACGGACGCAGACTCGGAATCGCCTTACGTGCGCGCCCGTGCCAGCGGCGAATCGCAGGTACGAAGTGCCTTTCCCGGCGCCACCATTCTCCGCCCTAGCGTGGTCTTCGGCCCCGGCGACGCTTTTTTTAATCGACTGGCGAGCGTGGCCGCGCCGCTCGTGCCGCTGTTCGGCCGTGGCGAAACCCGGCTCCAGCCCGTCTACGTTGGTGACGTGGCCGAGGCGGTTGCACGAGCCCTGGAGACCCCGGCGGTGGCAGGCCAAGTCGTTGAGCTCGGCGGCCCGCGCGTCTATCCGTATAAGGCCCTTGTGCGGATGGTGCTGGATCAGCTCGGGCGGCGCAGCGCCGTCATTCCGGTGCGCTTCGCGGTTTGGCGAGTTCTCGCCCAATTGCTATCGGTTCTGCCGAATCCGCCCTTGTCGCCGGATCAGGTCACGCTAATGAAACAAGACAACGTAGTCGGCGACGGCGCGCTGACCTTCGCCGCGCTCGGCATCGAGCCAAAATTCGTCGAAAAGATCCTGCCCACCTACGTTGGTCGACGATCCAGTTGATCAGACAATATCGCGCGGGTTCGCGCGGAATTCAGAGTATTCGGGCAATGTCCCGGGGTGACGTAATGCATATTGCTTGGTCCTCGAAATCTAGATAGTGTGGGTGGTTCTAGGGGGCGGACATTGCATGTTGGCCGCCATCCAGAGAGCCTCCGACCGGGGTCGGTGGGCCGAGCAATTTGATGGGAGGAGTCGACCATGAAACTTGTCACTGCAGTCATCAAGCCGCACAAACTCGACGACGTTCGTGCGGAACTTGGAAAGATCGGCATCCAGGGAATGACCGTGACCGAAGTCAAGGGCACGGGGAGCCAGAAAGGCGGCAAGCAGGTTTATCGCGGCGCTGAATTCGAAGTTGATTTTTTGTTGCGTACGAAGATTGACCTTGTCGTCCTGGAGGAGAATGTCGGCAAGGTTATCAACACCATACGTGACGCCGCCATTACCGGCAAAATCGGCGATGGGAAAATTTTCGTTTTCGACGTTGAGCGCGCGGTTCGTATCCGTACCGGTGAAGCGGACCGGGAAGCATTTTAACTTCGGCGAATGTGTCCGCGTTCTGTTTGACGCAGTCCATTCGCCGCAATTCGATCGAGCCCCGCACCAGTGCGGGGCTCTTGATTCCCGGCATTGGCAAGACACGACGGGAAAATGCGATTCGCTCCGTGTGGCTTCGGATCAGTCCACCCTTCCCGGGAGACTCAGGTCACCCGATGCCACGTCGAAAACATAGCTGACGCAAAGGAGTGGCGGGCGTACCTCTTCGCTGATCGTCAAGGCGGCGGTTACGCCGTCGTACGACGTGCCCGAGAACTCGCCGACATCGTCGATGGAAACTCGAATACTAATATCCTCGAAACCGATTTCCGGTACGTAACCAGGGCTGTCAAGCATTAGGGGCAAACCCGGCCAAGACGCCGGCATATCGGGCTCCGCGCCCTCGGGAATATCCATCACCTTGAGCGCGCCATCGCCGCAGGCATCGTCGTTCACCAGCACCACCCAATGGCTATGCCACTCCCTGCCGTCATTCGATTCGTCGCCATCGGCATTTTCATCGAACAAGGGCGTGTCATCAAAATCCGGATGGCTGGTCACGACGAAGGCCAGTATGCCCTCGGCATCTTCAAACCCGACGTCGGCCGGCGCGATGCTAGTGGGCCATACATAGGCGTAGACTTCGCTTCCTGCCAGCTCACCAGTCACCGCGGGCGTCGTCGCCGCCACGTCGCCGCGTACGATCATGGAAAACGCAAGCCAGCTGTCGTCCGCCGTAACCCGCGTGCCGACGATGTCGAAATCAGCTTCGGCATTTCCCGATTCGGTGGCGATTCCGCTATATTCGGTACCACCGTCGTGACCGCCGCCACCGAGGCATCCCACCCCTAAGATCGCGCCGACGAAGACCGTCGCGAGGAAAAAACCGAGAAACTTACTCTTCATCTCTTGAACCTCCCTACATCGCGACTTGGCGAAGAATTGCGGCCTGCCAAGCGCCGTGTCGATCGGCCGGATCGATGGATCAAACGATCTACAGCATGATACGCCGGTCCCATGTCAATCCAAAAAGATGGATCGTGGGGAACTCTGCGGGATGGACCGGTGCCGGCCAGGGTTGTAGGCTGACGCTGCCGCCGCACTTTGAACCACCTCTATGCGCAGAACAGGGAACTCCCTTGTCGCTGCACCGGAGTTCCCATGCGCCTTGGACATCTTCGCCTGGCCGCTCTCGCCACCATCATCACGCTAACGCCGGACGCCGCCACCGCGCAATCCGAAGAATTGATGGAACTCTACGCCGAGGCGGGATCGCTGTATCAGCAGGGAGATTACCAGGCGGCGGTTCCGGTCGCCGAGAAGGCTCTTTCCATGGGCGAGAAGGAGTTCGGACCCGACGACCATCGGACTGCGGTTTTGGTCAATCACTTGGCGCTTCTCTATCACTTGCAGGCACGTCCGGAGCTGGCCGAGAAACTTTACCAGCGCGCGCTGGCCATTGACGAAAAAGTGTTGGGTCCTGACCACCCCGATGTCGCATTGAGTGCCAGCAACCTGGGCGAACTTTACCGGGAACAACGGCGATATCAGGAGGCGGAAGCGCTTTTTCAGCGTGCCCTCTCGGCGCTCGAAGCCACCTTGGGTGGGGACCACCCTGCCCTTGCCGAAAACCTCAGCCGACTGGCCAATCTATACGAGGATCAAGAGCTTTACAGCGAAGCCGAGCCACTCCTCAAACGTGCTGTCGAGCTAACCGGAACGGCTCTCGGCCCAAACCATCCATCGCTCCTTCACTACCGGGGCAGATATCGCCAACTCTTGGACAAGATGTCGGGCACCGAGTAACCGGAAGTTCTGTCACATGCGGGATGCTCTGCAGCGCCTAAGGATCGATTTCAGCACTATTCATTCCGTAGGTACGTTCATCCTGCGAAAGAACACGAACTGGGCTCTGATTTTAAAAGGATGAATTGCCCCTCGCTAACCGACCCAAGGTACCGAATTCAAGCAAATTTGGCGGAGAGGTTCATGGCGAATACAAAGCCGGATCACGAGGGAAATGATTCCCCTATGCGTTGGCGATTTCAAGCTGTTTTGTAACTGCCCAGGTGCCT
>JAAXGF010000017.1 GCA_012267605.1 Alphaproteobacteria bacterium
CGCGAGGTTTTTAGAAGCGTCCACATGCGGATCCTGAAAGTATCGTCAGCGGATCCGGTCATCGGCAATTTCGATTCGTGGCAGCGCGCAGAAGACAGAAACTATTTTCCACACCCTGCAGTTTATGTAGACTCTCCCTAGTATCTGCCGATAGACGAAGGAAGTGAAATGGTTCGGCGGTTTGCGATTCGGACGTCGACCGTACTGAATCAGCTATGGTGCGGATAAACCGAATGCATTCGCGGCTTCCATATGTTGCATCGCGCGCGCCGGTAGTGTGCTGCACTCAAGGATGATTTACCGAATTGAGTCATCTCGTACGTAACCCGGCATTCAGGTTCGCTAGTTGTTTGGCTCGCTTGTCTAAAACTTCGTCGGGCAAAGCTAATGCGCTGTTCCACGTTCTATGAAAGAAGATTCCCGAAATGAGATTTGGTCGGGCGGAGATTTTTTCGGATAATCCCAGCATCGAGATGGAGGATAGGCGACGCCGAAGAAACCTAATCCGATTTCTAATATTCCTGACGGTGTTCGTTGTCTGTGCAGCAGCAAGCCTTGCCTACGTCTTTTCTAAGTCACCCGTATTTGAAAGCGTCGCAAGCATTCTGATCACGCCGCCTCAGGACGAAGTGCCGGCCACCGGAATCACTATTGGGATTGACGGTATTAGTTCCCGCGAATCCGGGGTTGTCAGCATAGAACGATATCAGCTTCTCGCGACGCCATTGTTGACTCGGCTTCTGGAATTGGTGCAACTGGAATACTCAGAGATGAAGGGTATTCCGGCAAACCTTGCTGAACTGCAAGCACTCATTCGAATTCGGCGATTCGAAGATACAAATATCGTCACTTTACGTGCCGAGGGCCCCTATCCCGAAATCTTACCAATTATCGTAAACCACTGGCTCCTACTGTACACGGAGACCCAGTCGCGCACCGAACAAGACACCGCAATCGACGAAAGAATTCGGCTGACGCGCCAAGAAGAAGAAATGCAAATTCGTATCGACAAAAAGCGGGCTGAAATCGAGGAGTTTCAAGGCCTCCATGACATCGTCTCAATGGAGCGCGATGAAAACCAGTTGGTCGCCCGTCTCAAGGGACTTACAAAGTCGCTCGATAAAGCAGTCGAGGAAGAGCTAATTGCCCAAGGTCACTTTGACGCAGTTTCCGATGCGCTTCGTAGCGGCAAGCCAATCGTCAACCAGCAGGACGAGGCCGCTATGGCGAACCTCGAGCGAAGGCTATTGGAGCTGGAGGAGCAAATCAGGGACTTCGAACAACGGTACACGAAGCTCTATATCGATTTGGATACCGATATCCAGGCTATCTATCGTCAACGTTCCCTAGTGGAAGAGAGAATTGAGGATCTACGAGAAAGAGCGTCGGCACTTGTTCTCACCACGGCCGAGCAGGAGCTCGCAAGCGCCCGGCAAACCACCAGGGGGCTGAGAGACGAGTTGGCCAGCTCAAAGCACCGGATCGCCGAGTTTTCGACCCGATTTGCCGAGCATGAGGCATTGGTCGCTGAATTGAAGGAAATGGAAACGGCTCATGCGCAATTACGCACTAAACTTCTGCGCCGTGAAGTAAACACCGACAGTGGCATCACAAAAGTCGAAGTTTTAGAAAGCGCGATCCAGCCGATTGAACCGATTTGGCCCCACTATACGCGCGACACACGGATTGCGGTTGGCGTCTCCCTCGCGCTTGGATTACTAGCCCTCGTTCTTTTCGATTTTTTTACTCGCACCGCTTATCCAACAGGGTACGGGCCCGGCTTACAAAACATTCACGTTACCAACGTGCGGTCAGATTCCGTACCGACACTCGAAAATGGGCCGATCATGAACGGGGCCATAGGAGCGGATCCTCCGTTGACCAAGTTATCCCGAAAACCCGAGGAGCGAACCTTACACGATGCCGAGATTTGCGCACTTTTTTCGGCGGCCGATGCCGAAACTCGACTGGTCATAGGTTTACTCCTCAGCGGAATCAGCATAGACGAAATCGTGTCACTACGTTGCAGCAATCTTGAACTTGCCACTGGTTTCGTATCGGTATCTTCGAAAAAAACCCGAAAGGTCGCGATTCCCGAAGTGCTACGCGCCGGATTTGAAAGCCAGCTGTCTTTGGCCGCCGGCGAAGATGGTCCCCTTTGGCGTGACCATTGAGGTGTCGCCCGTACGCGCGAGGATATCGAGGCGCTTATCGCAATGGCAGCGCGAGATGCCGGCCTCACCGAACCTGAATTGGCAACCGCCGAAAATATTCGCCACAGCTATCTCGTGTTTTTGGTAAGTCAAGGAATGCGTCTTGCCGATCTCGAAAATGTCGCGGGACCGATGGCACCCAGCGCACGCGCGGCTTATGCGGTTCATTCGCCCGATGGGACGGCGGTTCCGATTGATCAGGTTGAACATATCCATCCAGCACTCCGTCAGGCGCCTTCAAGTTAGTCGAACAAATTCTTCCTGAATCTTTTTCACTATGATCGTCATCCCCAACTGGACACTTCTAAAAACCTCGCGATTTTGGGAGGAAAA
>JAAXGF010000105.1 GCA_012267605.1 Alphaproteobacteria bacterium
ACTCTCACACACTCATTAGCGATGAAGATGTCCTCAGGCTACGCCGCGAGATATTTGCAGACGGCCTGGTGGATCGAGCCGAATCAGATTTAATTTTTCATCTTGAGAAAAGTTGTCGCGACAAATGCGAAGCGTGGGGCGAATTTTTCGTCGACGCGCTGACTGATTTTTTCGTCTGGAAGCAAGATCCGCGTGGCTACCTCAGCGACGCGGCGGCGCATTATTTAATCGAGAGTATCGCGCCGAACGGCAAAGTCAGCAGCCGGACCCAACTGGAATTCTTGATCAACGTGGTTCACTGGAGTTCACATTGCCCGGAAGAGGTTGTGCTGCTGTGCCTGGAAGCGGTGAAGGAAAGTGTTTTGCAAGGAACTGGGGCGTATGGAGAAGGGCGAGTGGCCGGTGTCATTGACCAAGTTGATGTGGAGCTGGTGCGCAAGGTCGTATACGCACAAGGTGGTGACGGTAGCTTGACGATTACGAGACGGGAAGCGGAGCTATTGTTTGATTTGAACGACGCCACAGTGAACGCCCAAAACGCCGATACTTGGCAAGACTTATTCGTACGTGCCGTCGCCAGCCACCTTATGTTTCCGCGCGGAGCGCCTGCAGTCGCGGACGCAGACGAGATGAAACGGCGTGACGCGTGGCTCTCGGATCGTCGGGGCGTCGGCGGGCTATTGATGGCGGTCGGTCGAGCACTGGCGAATCCAATCAAGAGCTGGTCGGCGGCGGGCCTTGGGGACGAAGATGGCGATGGCACAAGCAGAAGCGCCGTTGAGCGAGAGGCCTTTGCCAGGGAATCGATTGATGCTGCAGAGGCGGAATGGTTGATCACCCGCATCACCAAAGATGGCATATTGCACCCGAACGAACGCGCGTTAATGGTCTTCATAAAAGAAAACTCGCCTAGAATTCATCCCTCCTTAATGCCACTTTTCGAAGAATTCGGACTTTGAATTTACTACTTTAGATCGGCATCGCATCTTCGGCTCGGCATTAGAACTGCGGGCCCAATCGCAAACAATTTTGGTGTTCAGCATTGATTGCCTGGGCCAATTGGCGTGCAGAAAACACCGGCATGTGCACGTAAGCGCAAGGAGACACCCCGGTCACAGATTCGGGGGTTGCAAACAACCAGTGTGCGAAAACCCACACGCCGTGATCTTCGACCGATCGCCACGGTCGAAGGGTCAGCTTTCGGTATTCGACTGATTAACGTTATCGAAACGAAAGAATGACCAAATCACATGTAATTGAGAGCTTTGATTACTAATAACGCTGCATCTGGTATGGCCCTTTCGAAGAACGCTTCCTTTGAACGCCAATCGACCCTTGGGTTGGTTGTATTGGCGATTGCGTCCGGTATCGCTACGTTTGTGGTGGACGTAGTTGTGCCCACGGAATTTGCAATTGAATTTTTTTATATTGCTCTTGTGGTCATCGGCACGGGGTTTTCTTCGCGCAGCTGCCTCTTCTATTTTGCCTTGATTGCGTCGATCCTTTGTGCGCTGGGCGCAGCGCTTGGCCTATCAGGCGAATTTTCGTCGGCGGAAGCCGCCAACCGATTCTTAGCAATATGCGGTATCTGGATCGTTACCATAGTTGGTTTTCACACTAAGGAAGTGCGGAGCGCTTTGGGAAAAGCGATCGAACAGCTCAACGCGATTTTGAACAATTCAACGGCCTTGATCTACCTGAAGGACACTCAGGGAAAATATATGTTGGTCAACAAGCAGTTCGAACAAATGACCGGCATGACCAACGAGAGTCTTCGGGGTATGACAGACCACGAAATTTTTCAAACCAACATCGCCGATAACCTTCGGGGTAACGACAAAGTGGTTTTGGAAAAACGCGTGCCCATGCAGATGGATGAGGTTTTTCCCGTCGGCGCCGAGACACAAAGTCGGATTAGTATCAAGGTTCCGTTGTTCGACAGCAGTGGCCAGACCTACGCTGTCTGTGGAATTTCGTCTGATGTATCGGATCGGAAGGAAATGGAAGCGCGACTAGCGTCGCTTGCCCATTACGATACGTTGACAAAGTTGGCCAACCGGTCCTGTTTCCAGGAACGGCTAAAAATCGCGGTGGCAAACGCGAAACGTTCGACGACACAGTTCGCAGTACTGCTCCTGGACTTGGACCATTTCAAAGATGTCAACGATACTTTGGGCCATCCGGCGGGGGACCAACTTCTTAAGAAAGTATCCGCTCGCCTGCTCGAATCTACCCGCGAAACGGATACGGTCGCCCGGCTTGGCGGAGATGAGTTCGCAGTCATAGCGCCGAAGTTAGACGACGGAAGGCTAGCGTCCAGCTTGGCGCGACGACTCATCAAAAAATTGTCGCAGCCGATGATCATCGATGGTCACGAGGTGTTCACCGCTACTAGCATCGGCATCACTGTGTATCCGACGGACGACACAAATCCCGACCAATTGCTTAAAAATGCAGATTTGGCTCTGTATCAGGCGAAGGCAGAGGGCCGGAACACATTTCAATTTTACGATTCACGAATGAACCAGCGAGCACAGGCGCGCAAAAATATGGAAAGGGATCTTCGCCAAGCCTTGGAACGAGATGAGCTCCAGCTCTACTACCAGCCACGAGTCAATATTAAGACTGGCGAAATGGTGGGAGCTGAGGCCTTGCTGCGTTGGCAGCATCCGGAAAAAGGTATGGTGCCTCCAAATGAATTTATTCCAATCGCTGAATCCACGGGCCTTATCATGGAAATTGGCGCTTGGGTGCTGAACACCGCGTGTGCCCAACATGTGGCTTGGCGAGACGCGGGTTTGTCCGCGATTTCGGTTGCCGTGAATTTGTCCGCAGTTCAGTTTCGGTCTGCCTCGCTTATCGAAACCGTATCACAGGCGATAAAAGACACTGGAATCGAGCCAAGCTATTTGGAGCTTGAAATCACCGAGAGCATGATTATGGACCGCATCGAATCCGTTCTGCAGATACTGCAGTGGTTCCGCAATCTCGGTATTCAGATGTCCATCGACGATTTTGGCACAGGGTACTGTTCGCTCGGCTATCTCAAGCGATTCCCTGTCAATAACTTGAAGATCGATCGGTCCTTTGTACGCGGCGTCATCGAAGAAGAGGACGATGCTGCGATTGTGAAGACGATCATCACGCTAAGCCGGAACCTCGGGCTGAAGGTTGTCGCAGAGGGGGTCGAAACCAACGCACAGTTAGAGTTCCTCCGGCAGCAAGGTTGCGAGGAGGCTCAAGGGTATTACTTCAGCCGGCCCGTTCCGGCTGACCAATTGATCGCATGGCATTTGCAGGATCAGAATGATCGCTTGCTCAACGAGGGCAACGGTACTGACAATCCAAAAAAGAACTTCGCCGCTGCTGCCGGATAATATCGAGAACAGCAACCGCGAAAAAATTTCCGATTTCCGCTAGACAACATTATATCTGAACCATTCGGACCAGCTCCTCCAAAGCCCGCCGATGGCAAACCTCGGCTAAGTGCTGGGTTGGGTTGGGCTATAAAACGACATAAATAATCCGCCAACGGCTTGAACCCGGTCCAGTCCCCGACTAGGTTGTCGCCGCTCATTGCCGCCAGGTTTGGCACAAACGCGGGACAGAGGCGGATGGCGAACCAAATTGTAGGGAGACCAAGAAATGACGATCAACGTGGGCGACAGAATTCCGTCGGCGAATTTTAAACACCTGGGTGCCGAGGGGCCGGCGGATATTGGCTCTACGGAACTCTTCGCAAGTCAAAAGGTTGCCGTATTCGGATTACCTGGCGCATACACGCCTGTTTGCTCGAAAATGCACCTCCCCGGATTCGTGGAGAATTCCGGTGCGCTTCGGGCTGCGGGCATTGACAAAATCGCATGTGTTTCGATCAATGATCCGTTCGTTATGGACGCATGGGGAAAGGAGCACGGTGCTGAGGACAAAATTCTTATGTTGTCCGACAGCGGCGGTCAGTTCACCAGGGCACTTGGGCTTGAGGTGGATTTGTCGGATTTTGGCCTCGGCGAACGATCGCAACGGTACTCGATGCTGGTGGACGATGGTGTCGTGCGTCAGATAAATGTCGAGGACACCGTGCTCGAATGTGGCGTGAGTAGCGCCGCATCCATGCTTTCCAACTCTTAGAGACAACGCCATTGGAATTGGTGACCATGGCAGTACCGACCTCGTGACTATGATGAAATAATGCGGACCGCCGTTGCGGCCTATCTTTTGATACGCTGTATCGCCGGACTGGCGCGAAATCGGCGCTAGCGTTAAACTGGCCGATGACCATTTGGCCGCAGCCGGCCCGGATAGGGCGTGCATGAATGGGCGGGAACTTGATGCGGCTTGGCTGAGGATGGCATGCCGAACGAAATTTCGTCTGTAATTCTAGTCGGCGGCGGTAAGATGGGCGGCGCGCTGCTGAACGGTTGGATCAAGTGTGGCACTTCGCCAAACGCGATTTCGCTTATAGAGCCGGATTCCAAAGCCGGTGCGGGGCTCTATCAGCGTTTCGGGGTCCGGGTGCATACCCAGGCCGCCGAATACGTTAGCGGCGGGGCCCAAGCGATCGTTTTTGCGGTGAAGCCGCAGGTCATGGATTCAGTCGTGCGCCAGTACCGTCAATTCGTGGGCCCGACGACTGTGTTCCTGTCCATTGCGGCGGGAAAGACACTTGGATATTTCGCAGAAATGCTCGGGGCGGAAGCGGCGGTGGTTCGGGCAATGCCCAATACACCTGCGACCATCGGTAAGGGCATCACGGTAGCTTGCGGCAACGCTGTCCTGGCGCATGACCAACGAACCATCTGCGACTCACTCCTAGGCGCGGTGGGCGAAGTCATCTGGATTGACGATGAGGTTCATCTTGACGCGGTTACGGCAGTTTCGGGAAGCGGGCCCGCTTATGTTTTCCTGTTGATTGAATGCCTAACCCGTTCGGGAACCCATGCTGGGTTGCCACCAGAGCTGGCGAATCGTCTGGCGCACGCCACGGTTTGCGGTGCCGGAGCGCTTGCCGGTAGTTCCGGTGAGCCCGCCGAGGTACTGCGGAAGAACGTGACCAGCCCCGGAGGCACCACGGCTTGCGCGCTGGACGTGCTCATGGGTGATGATGGCATCGCGCCAATTTTCGACCGCGCGGTCGCAGCCGCAGCAGCGCGGTCCCGGGAGCTGGCGCAATAAGGTATTTCGGGCGGCTCAATCGCTTGTAGAGGGAGGCATTGATGGCCAAGAAATCGGATATTCCTCGACGAATCGTGGATGCCGCGCTCAGCTTAGCAGCTCAACAGGGTTGGCGCGATACATCGCTGGTCGATATTGCCGAAGAGGCCGGGATATCACTTGCCGAGCTGCATGGGCATTATAGTTCGAAGTCCGCGATTGTTCGGGCGTATCAGCGCCGCATTGACGGCGCCATGTTGGCGAGAGAAGACCCGGAACGCGCGGAGCAATCACCGCGGGATCGCCTCTTCGACGTCGTTATGAGCCGTTTCGACGTCTTGCAGACGAACAAGGAGGCCATCCGTGCGATACTTCGGGACAGCGTATGCGATCCTGTTTCGGCGCTGTGCGCCGGTCCCAGCTTCTTAGGCTCGATGGGATGGATGCTGGAGGCCGCCGGAATTCCGCGTACTGGTTGTCTCGGACGGTTGAGATCTAAGGGCTTGGCAGTTCTTTACCTCATCGTATTGCGAGTTTGGCTGGACGACGATAGCGAGGACTTAGCGCGCACAATGTCGGCGCTGGACAAACAGTTGCGCCGTGCGGATTCGCTAATGTCACTCTTCGTACGACAGCGTCGTTCAATGGTCGCGGAAGCCTGAATCGGAAATAGAAAAGCGTCGTCTTCGTACCAGTTCAGTTGCGCCGGTCTATCTTCAGGTTATGTCCCTTCTATTTAAATCCATCCGGCGGCGTATCTCGGCCGCTACGTTATCGGCTTCGTACAGGGGTTCATATCTCCAATGAGGCAAATCGCCCCCCATCGGACGAGTAATTCCCGCCGCCACCATGCCTTGATGAAATCGTTGGAATTTTGGCGACTCGGGCTCCAAATGGGCTACATGAACAGGTTTTCCGGTAGCACCGGCTTCTGATACCATAGACACTGAGTCGTTGGTTACGATGATAGCATCCGCCCACGCCAAATAACCGAAATATGGATTCTCGCCGGCACCGTCCCAAAATGCCATTGGCATGCCGGCGAAAATACTACGCAAGATCGCCGTGTTTTGTTCGCTTGTGCGGCGCGAGGGCGTGACCATTAAGCCGGCACCGTGGGACCTCGCCAACGACGCAACCTGGTTTCCAAGACGCGTTGTTACCTCACCGGTCATGCGGTGACGCTTGGTGCTGCCACCGATCAAGACAGCGAGTCTCGGTCGTGGCAGCCCTGCCAGGGAAGCGGCAAACTTTTCGCGAGCCCGTGCTAAGCGCATCGGATTCACTCGGTTGATGGCGCCGAGTGTGGAGATCACGTTGGGTCCAGCGCGACAGTCATGTCGTGGCGTGACGATGGTATCGAAACAGCGATTCGGAACCTTTGGGTCCTGAAGGTGCACCGAGAATGTCTTTCCGGCACTACGCTTTCGAATCGCGATTGAAGGAGCAATTGTTTGGCGTCCGCTGGACACAAGTAGGTCTGGCCAAGGCGGAGCTAATGTTTCGTTATGTCGGCGAACAACCCGTAACGGTAAAAGGCTTTTGGGCAAAAACGACCATGGTGCAGGAAAATGTACATGCTTCACACGGAAATCAAAACCGAGCGCCTCGGCAAGTCCGAGACACTGATTTTCGCTCCCGGATTTACCGTCACCAAGAATCCAACATGACGGCTTTCGTAAGGGCTCTTGTCCTAGATTACTTATATCCGACTTTGACAATTTCGTAGGATTTTGGCCCGCGCGGTGTCGTAACCTCAACGGTATCGCCTCGGGTTTTCCCGATCAGGGCACGGGCAAGAGGAGACGTAATCGACAATAGCCCCGCGTTGATATCGGATTCATCAGTGCCAACAATCTGATAGGTGGTTTCCTCGTCCGTATCCTCGTCCGCCAGGGAAACGGTGGCGCCGAATCGCACTACCTTCCCCGAGAGCTTACTTACGTCGATGACATCGGCGCGACTTATCTTGTCCTCGATTTCCTTAACCCGGCCCTCGATAAACGCCTGACGCTCTCGCGCTGCGTGGTACTCGGCATTCTCAGCCAAATCTCCCATTTCACGAGCGTCAGCAATGGCTTGAATCACAGCCGGACGTTCGACCGTCTTGAGTCGCTTGAGTTCGTCTTCAAGTCGGGCTAGTCCGGTCGCTGTCATTGGGACCCTGTCCGTCATGTCACGCCCAAGATTATCCAAAACGCTATTTAGGGATTCCGATACGTCCCATAAGGACTCCGCTCTACGCCTTGACGCAATCCTTAACGAACGTGTTTCAGCGTCCTGTCACGCAAGCAATTAGAATATTAAGATATGATGCGGACTTCAAGTGCGGGTTTCCGGGCGTATGCAGAGTCGGTTCCGGGGCGAACCAAATGGCCATCTGAAAGCCCGTTTAAGTTTGCGGTATAGGGGGCAGTCTGCCCGCTAAAGTGAAAGCCGGCACGGCCCGCGGCGTTCCACCTTTAACAGTTTTATGGGTACCGGAGGATGGGCGCCAGGAGCGGCTAGAACTGTGGTTGGCCGATCGATAAACGCTAAATTTAGGGATTTATACGCCAAACTAGCCATTTTCCGTTGACGATCTGAGTATTTTATGACACTATACTAGCCATAGATACCAGATATGACGGAGCGGCATTATGGCCCAGCGCGGACCAGGACGAGTTGGCAGAAAGGGACTGACCGTAATAGAACTTTTTGGACTTTTCCCGAACGATGCCGCAGCGGAGGCATGGTTCGAGGAGCAGCGCTGGCCCGGCGGTATCAGATTTTGCCCCGAATGTGGCTCGACAAATCACGCCGTCATTGCCTCGCGAAAGCCGATGCCATATCGTTGCCGCGATTGCCGTAAGCACTTCTCCGTCCGTAAGGGCACGGTCATGGAATCAAGCAAGATCGGTTTTCAGAAGTGGGCCATCGCCATCTATATGATGACCACCGGGATTAAAGGCACTTCGAGTATGAAACTGTACCGGGAAGTCGGCATTCGGCAAGCAACCGCATGGTTTCTGATGCAGCGCATTCGGGAGGGTTTCAACAACGGCGTTGACCGGCCCTTCCCCGGCCCAATCGAAGTTGACGAGAGCTATTTTGGAGGACGCGAGGCAAATAAACATTCGAAGGTAACTGCCCAGGTCTGATCC
>JAAXGF010000220.1 GCA_012267605.1 Alphaproteobacteria bacterium
CCCGCAATACGGCGGTGGTGCCGTGTGGCGGCAAGGCGAGAACGATAGAATCTCCGTCCGCCAAATTTACCTGTCGCGTGGCAAATTCCAGGCCGCTAACGCGCGTTCCGTCGTCGACCATTGAGCGCAAGCGGTGGCCAAAGTGGATCTCGCACCCAAGCGCGCGCAGCCGGGCGATCGCTGGGAAGACGAGACTGGCGGTCAAACCGCGTCGGGCGACAAACGGTCGGCACCGGGTGGCACCGAGGGCAAAAGTCTCCGCGACCACTGGCCACAACAATTTGGCCGCTGCCTTGGAGGGTGGCGTGTTGAGCGCGGCAATCGTGAGAGGGGCCCAAAACCGCTCGAAGAGGGTTCCGCTCTGACCCAAGCACTCAGCGACCGTCTGCTGACTACTCGCGCGGGAAAGACGCGTGACCTTAAAATATTCGTTCACACGGCTGTTCGGGACCCGGCGGTTGGGCACCAAAATCCACCAAGGAATTGGCCCGATATTCGGTTTTAATGCCCAGCGCGAATTGGTGGCTAAATCCACGAACGGAAATATGGTGTGGCGACTGCCCAACAGAGTGTTCTTAGATCCGATCGCATTGATGTATTGGAACGTCGCCCGGTTGCCACTAAGGATTAGATGACTGCCATTGTCGATCCAGCGATCAAGGGTTTCGTCATAAAACGACCTGCACCGTCCGCCCGCTTTGTTAGCCGCCTCGTACAACACAACATGGCGCCGTTCGGTCGCAAGGCGCAGCGCACAAGCTAATCCCGCCAGCCCGGCTCCAATAACATGGATTTTCGCCATGGGCCCTACGCGTATCCGCGACGATCCAGTAAATTGGAACAGCGGATTTGTTCCACAAATTGCCGCTCAGAGGTTTTAGCCATCAAAAGATTCCGTACCTCGCGGCAAGCCAAATTTTTTCCAGCTTTGTGACCACGACGGGTTGATCGAGATTGGCCCAGCCACGTGCGAGAAGTCGGTTCAGTACGCGCTGGTAAATCATCATCATGACTATGGCTGGGCGTAGCGGTCGACGCCGGCAACGAGTCAATAGAGTCGCGACTTGGTCAAAATAGTCGCGCGCCATAGCTGCAACGTCAGCGCACACCAGCGGTAGCGCCGGGTGTTGCAAGACCACTTCTGGATCGGCGGAATGAATACTACGTGCTTGAAGATGCTCTCGTGGCAAGTACAAGCGTCCCATTTGCGCGTCCTCCGCGAGATCTCGCAAAATATTGGTCAACTGAAGCGCTGACCCGAGCGCGAGCGCAAGGGCGCGCGCTGGCGATTCAGTAGCGCCGAAGGCACGGATTGATAGTAGGCCGACCGCACCCGCGACGCACTGGCAGTAACGGTCCAAGGTAGGCAAATCCGGCGCTCGCATTTTTTCGCGAGCGTCCATTTCCATGCCTTCGATAATGGCCAGAAAATCTTCTTGGGCGAGGGCGAAATTGTCGACCGCCGGCTTTAATGCCTTGGCCACAATTCGTTTCGGTGCGCCCGCGTACAAACGGTCAATTTCTGCGCGCCAACCATCTAGCTGAGCGAGTTTTTCTGATTTTGTTCCGCCTTCGTCGGCAATGTCGTCCACCTCGCGGCAGAAGGCATAGATTGCGTACATCGCGTCACGCCGAGGTTTGGGCAGGATACGCATGCCCCACAGAAACGATGATCCCGACCGGGCGGCAGCGGCCCGCACGTGGGCCATGATGGCTGGATCTGCGAGAGCGGGATGTCCCGTCACAATTTGGCTCCGTCACTTGGCGTCGACGTGGGTAGGAACCCTGCAAACGAACCGAAGCCGGCGCCACCAGGCTGCGACCCTATCCAGCCGGGCAAAGCGTCTCAAGCC
Organism: Alphaproteobacteria bacterium; assembly: GCA_012267605.1. Lineage (GTDB taxonomy): Bacteria > Pseudomonadota > Alphaproteobacteria > JAAXGF01 > JAAXGF01 > JAAXGF01. Next base: position 1,854 of record JAAXGF010000220.1, read on the forward strand.
AAAAAAACTGAGCAATCGGACACCTGTTATGTCGATTGTCTAACGTGGTATGTGCCCCGACTTCACATAAATCGTGCAGCCTTTCACGCTGGCAGGCGTATGAATGAATCCGGTTGGATTTCGAATCCATGTTCCTTTCGGGTACTTGCCGTTCTCATCCTCAAAAGCACCGTCAATCACAAAGATTTCTTCGCCCCCAGGTCGAGTGTATTCTTGGAACTTTGTACCGGGCTGCCATTTCATGAGCGAGATATTTTCCGTCCCACGTTGATGAAGCGGCATAATCGTGATTCCGGTCGCAGGACCCTGCAACCATCGCTCCTTCGTCGTGTCGATACGGACGGAAGCCTGATCGGCAGGCTCCATTTGCCAGAGTTTGACGAAGATTGTGCATCCAACCACACTATGGGGACGATGTTTCGAACCGACCGGATTTCGCACGTACATTCCGGGGCCAAAATCTCCGCTCTCGTCGGAGAATACACCATCCAATACAAAGAATTCCTCGCCACCGGAGTGGACATGCGGGGAGAACGCGCTGCCGGTCGCATATCTTACGATACTGGTTGCCCGTCCAGATTCGGCACCTTCCCGCTCAAGCATTTGGCGCTGTACACCGGCAAGTGGGCTGTCGACCCATTCCATGCCGTTAGTATCGATAACGACTCTTCGGTCAAAATCCATGTTGATGTTGCTGACCAATTCATAGTCTCCCAGCCGGGAATTGCCCCGAATTAGGCGGTGACGCTCGGTCGGCTTGCCACGTCCTCATGCCATTTTTCAAGGTGGCGCGGGCGTATAGGGATTCCAGCGTCCGCGTTGCTCGCGAAATAGAGTGCGCAAAATGCCCGGATATCACTGATCGAGAATCATTCGCTAGAAGCGACCTCATGGGCCGCAAGGCGCTCATAGAGTTCTAAGGTCGGTACCGTGCCGTAGGGATTCTTTGCGAGATACGCATCAGTGGAGTGTTCACCTTCAGGCACGTTGATTTGTTCGAGCCGTGATTTACGTTGACCACTTTCTCGGCCGGGAAGATGCGAAGGCGACAGGGGTGGGAAACGTCTTGAATTCAAAAAAATTTTCATCGGTTTCCCTCAACAAACAACAATTCTATCTATCATTAGATAGTATTGTTGTTTATCTATAGAAAGGTTCAAAAGTGTTGTCAACAAAAAAGGTAATTTGTTCGAAAAACCACTGGAATCGGCCAGGGTGTTTTGTCCTGATCCCAACGCAAATCGCGATTTACCGTATACGCGATGTCCTACGCTGGTCTCATTCCTGTTCGTCGGCAACGAATCGGGCGCTAGCGTCGTGGGCGGACAATTCCTTTCTAAGCGCGGCTAAGTGGTCGGCGATAATGTCCATGATTTCCTGTTGTTTTGAAGCGAGGAACATCACGGTCCCCGTAAATCGAATACGACCGTATTCTTCGCCTTGAAGTTCCGAATCGGGGATTGGCATAAACATGTGGCATTGGCCTCCTTTGGCATGGGGCATCAAGGTTGGCTGAACCCTAGCGATGAACTCTTTTCATATCGGCAATAACGATTGACGGGCGAGGTGTTTTGTCGGTGGGCATATCACGAGTTTGGCCAATCACCAACGCCCGACGAGAAGCGCTCGAATCCCAAACTTCGGCGATGTAACCATCTGTCCGTTCAGCGAATTCCGGAATTTTTAGTGGCCCCAGCTGGTTGCCCGTTAAACGGTTTATAACTCTTAACGCGAAATATCGCAGTTATCATCGCTAATACACCAGCCTTGCGACCAACCGCGTAATTTTTCTCGCGTTTTGCCAGAGGCCGGTACGATAAGCCCTTCCCATCGTTCTGTTCCAACAACGTATATGAGCCCCCAGGCTTCCAGTTCGGCGATGGCCAACATTATCCTTTGCGGCGAAAGGTTTGTCGCCATGCTGATCGTCTTGGGCGTGAAATTACCGTAGGGAATGCGGCATACGATGGCACGCATGATAGGATCCGAGTTGATCCAAATACCTCGCTCGACATCGCGCAGCCAAGAGGCCACCTGCGCCAAGCCTATCTCGTTATGATCCCATGCCGATTGCTCCGCGTTTGCCGTACCGACCGCGAACAAGACGGCGAGGGCTATTCCCAGACGCCACGATGGCATTGTTTAGATATGGGAGTTTGCGCGAAAATTTCGCCCCCGGACGGATGACGTGATGAGCCGCAAGAGGCGTCACGATGCTCCGAAAACAGTTGATGAGGTAAACGCGATTACGATTTCAGCTTGTCACCGAACTTTTGCCGTACTTCATCTGGTTGGTCATCAAATTGGACACCGAGTATTTTCCCGTCACGCCAGCGAACCTTTGCGTTTAGTGGCGCTCCCCCTTCCACGTCCATTTGGAACTGGTCGTTTTCGGGCACCTTTCCGGAAACGCTGATTTTCGCTCCGCCAGCAGAAATGTCACGAATTATCACGTCCGTGGACTCGCCGTCCATGAGAATGGCCCCCGACATCAAGATCAATTCTCGTTCGAAACGCCGCCGATTGTCGAATTTCTTGTCCGACATTCTGGTAACCGCTTTCGCTGTTTCAATTATTCCAATCTTGGACGTGATTAGACACCGGATGCGCGCAAATGTAAAAATCTTGTGGGAAACCAACTTGCGGCTACCAAAATAGCGGAAAGGGCACCCGAAAATCTCGCGACGGTCCGCAGGAGGCGTAGCATCGTGGCAGTGGATTCGAGTTTCCAACGGCGTTCGTGCCCGGTACTTTGTCGTCCCTGGCCTGCAGGAGAGAAGAGGAATGATATCGCATACTCTCAACAAATGGCGAACCGTGCTTGTGGCATTTGTTTTGGTAACGGTGACGGCCTGCCAGCAGGCGCCCGTAACCGGCCGAAGCCAATTCATCTTGATTCCGGAATCCCAGGACGCCAGTTTGGGTTTATCTGCCTACCGCGAAATTTTGTCGAAGAGCGAAATCTCCCGGGACCAGGAATTGAATGAGCGGGTAAGACGGGTTGGCCGGCGGATCGCGGCCGTCAGCCAACATCCTGAATACGAGTGGGAATTTACCGTCATCAACGACGACAATCCGAACGCGTTCGCGCTTCCCGGGGGAAAGGTCGGTGTCAATACCGGGCTTTTCAAAGTGGCGAAGAATGACGACCAGCTCGCGGCTGTCATGGCGCACGAGGTAGGGCATGCGATCGCACGTCATGGCTCGGAGCGGGTTTCCCAGCAAATGGCGGTACAATTGGGGTTGGCCGGTCTTGGCATTGCCGCGAGCACCCAGACTGACAACGCGGCGCAATATGTTCATTTAGCAGCTCAATTGGCGACCTTGGGTTTGGTCCTGCCATTTAGCCGGAATCAAGAATCTGAGGCGGATCACATCGGCTTGCTTTATATGGCGGAAGCCGGTTACGACCCGCGGGAAGCGGTAAATCTATGGCGAAACTTCGAGGCTTTCGGGGGCGGTCGCCCACCTGAATTCCTGTCCACCCATCCGTCCCCTGGCACACGCATTCAGCGTTTGCAATCACTAATGCCGGAAGCCTACGCGATCTATCAGCAGCGAACGGGTTACTAGCCCGCGGCGGTGCTTGGAACTGAGGCGTTTCTTCTGACAGGTGGGAAGGCTTCGTTATTACTTAACGTCGAATTTATTTAACCGCCCAAACGCGTTCCAACAAGGCTTGCAATTATGGGGAGTCGTCAGATTTGCGTTCGGGGCCCAGTGCGCGGGAATGATGTTCCTCGACAAAAACGTGGGCGTAGAGACTCGCGATCCACAGTTTCCCTTCTTGGGTTACTCGCAGGAATTCAAGAGCGTCTTTGATGTACGGAGAAACCGCGTTCCAGAAAAACTTTGGGTAGGCTGCCCGAACATCCGCCGGGCTTGTGTAACCGAGTCGTTCGGCTAAGCCGGTTTCACGAAATTCCGAGTACAACGCACCGACTTTACGGAGGTAACTGATATCACCCAATTGACCGATCAAATCGGCGGCTCGAACCAAGCCGGGAAATGTATTAGTGCTCTGGTACGATTCACATTCTGGTACGGGAAATCGCGTGTGCTCGATATTATTGCAAATCGTATCGCAATCGATCAACTTCACGTGGCCAAAACGCTCCTTCACGAATATTTTCGAGCGATTAATATGGTACGGCGACATCGCGGCATCGGTCGCACCGGTCGCTGGATGAAATGCTTCCTCGTCGTCGCCGGTAATGTATTCGCCTTCGCGATCGCCGCGGCAAACACCGCGGACATATCCGATATCATGGCACACAAGTGATATGGCGAAATGCAACCAATCCCGGGGAGAAACGCCTCCCTCGGATACATGTTTTCCCTTCAGGATTTCTTGCCCCACCTCAGCCACGCTGATGGTGTGGAAAACATCGTGATACGGTGCATCGCTATTGGCGATATTTTCCAAGGCCATGCGGCCGACAAAGCCAATTATGTTTGGAAACTTGGGCTCCAGCACACCGTACGTGCGCAAGTAGTTTGCTCGCAAATTATCGACAAACGCGTCTATGACGAGTTCAATTGGGTTGAACACGTACGTCCCCCGTATCCCTACGCGGCATCAATTTTAGCATCAAGATGCCTGTGCGAATCGGACTAAAAGTACTTAAAATGTAACTGCCCAGGTGCCTCAA
>JAAXGF010000408.1 GCA_012267605.1 Alphaproteobacteria bacterium
GAGTTGCGGAAGTCGGGCTAACGTCTCGGGCGGAGCTGCGAGGGCGTGACTCGGCCTCTATGCCTCGCGATCAACGCTCAATACCACAAGAAGCGCCAGCGGCAGGGGGAGCACGAGCGATAGGATGAGCGAGGCAGCATCTCCGAACCCCGACCGTCTCATAGCGGGAATCGCCGTTTCATCGCGACAGCCATCGACCTACCGCGAAAGCTGATCAAGAAACAGCAGCTCCATCTCCTCTGCCAGCGCGTAGAGTTCGCGCCGCCTGTCGCCGGGGCTCATCAGTTTCTCGCCTTCAGCGAGGACCACTTTCGCGGGGACGTTGCGTGGATATTCCGGCACTCCGATCCCGTCAAGCACCTCTGCCCGGCGACGCGCCACGTCGGGATCGTCAACCGGCGGAAGCTGTGTTGCGGGGAGTCGGTGATCTTGGGACGCTGGGGTGTCCGATTCCTCGTACGGTTGCGCAATATCGGACGCTAATTCCCGGTACGCCTCCACCCCTCCGTTGTGGTTTGCGTCGGTATCGCTCGGTGGGGCATCTACATCGGATTGGTCGAGGACCGAAATGGTGGGCTGGCGATCTTTCTCGTGTTCGGCCTTCGCGTTTTCGATGGTTTCCGCGGCTTTCGATTTCACTTCTTCGACAGTATCGAAGAGGTGATCCGCGGTGGCGTGAAAATCGCGTCTGTCGGCAACGAACAGATAAACCAGTGCGACAATCACAACCAAGTTAAAGAAAAGGAATTTCATCGCAGCTCTCCGAATTCCGGTTTCCTCGGTTCCGGTGTGTTGATGGCGTGACTTTCGAACCGCGCGCCGGTAACGACCATGAGTCCGCGTAGCAGCGCCGACAGCGGCAATCCGATTACCGTCGTCATGAAGGCCATGCTGAAGTTTTCCGTTAGTTCCCGAATTATGTCCTGTACCGTTTCGGGTGAAAGCGTGCGGTCGGCCAAACTGCCGATACCTAGGCTTATACCCAGCAGGGTGTATGTCAGCGCCAAGGTGGCCACCCCGTTCGCTGTCTGGATCCCGGCAGCGTACCACGGCGCCGAAGCTGCCTGGCCGGCCAACTGATTCACCCGGACCCAGCAGAATATGCAGAGGAATACCAGGGCGCCAAGCAACGATGAAAAGGTCACGCCGAGGACATCCCAGGCCCAATCGGTAATGTCAGAAGGCGACTTCGATGTCATCGTCACGACCAAGACCAGGGCGAGGACCAAGCCCCCGAGCATGTAGCTCTAGGTTTGGTTCATCGCTGACAGAAGTCTTGCCGTCCCGCGCACCTCAACGTCTCCCGAATCGGGCGCTCATGACCGCGTTGGTGGTGACCCCGATTTGCTCGAGCCAGTGATCCAACATTGAGCGATTGTATTCCACCGAGGCGTGAACCAGAAACGTGCGGTCGTAGTTCTCGAAGGCGGTGCGAACAGCTGGTGTGTTTTGCCCGATGAGTTTGTCATCGCGCATGACCATGCGCTCGAGATCGACCAGTCGTGCCCTGGTCAAGGTCATGCGATCCTCGCGCTCTGCCGCTGTCAGGTCCGGTGAAAGCAGAATTTCCAGGGCGATCGCACGCTCACGCTCCATGTTTTCCAATGTGCCCGCGTTGGCCGACCCATGGAAGGCGAGGACCAGTCCAACAAGGCCGGCAAGGAAGCGGGGATTCATGGCGTTCTCCTATCGAGTTGGTCAGTTGGTGATAAAGAAGTCGATCGAGTTCGCGATCCCGCCGTCGTTCTCACTGGTCAGCGGCTGATCGGGGGAATCGGCGTCGATCAACAATTCGCTCAGGGCCATGGCGTCGAGAGCGACCAGCTTGGCCATGTAGGCAACAATTGATTCTTCCTGACCGATGACCTGGAGTTCAGCGTCGGCTTCGGTAATCAGATGCCGCAGATAATCCTTTTTTGTTGTCGGCTGACCGTCGATCGTCGACTGAGCGTTCATCGGATGGGCTTTTACAGCCTCGGCAAGCTTCTCGATGGCTACGATGTTTGCCGCGTATTCCTTGGCGTATTTGCATTCGCCGACCACGGGCGTGTTGAATACCTGCAAATCGACATCGGCGATGGATCGTTCGAGGCGTTGGCGTGCTTCTTCCTGCTTGATGAGCAAGGATTGGGTTCCGGGCGAAAGCCTGTTGTCCTTGCGGTCCAAACGGTCCAAGAGGCGCTCATATATTCGCAACTTGGTTTCCTGTTGTTGGCGCCGCATGTCCTGATGCTTGCCGACGAGTTCGATAAAGGCGCGCTTTTCGGTCAAGAACTGGTGCTGCAATTCGATCTTGAGTTCCCCGTCCGACTGCTCGATGGCCGATTGGATGTCCGCAAGGGTCTGCTTTTTTAAATTGATCAGGCCCTCGGTATCGCGAATCGTCGCGGCCAGACCCGAACCGGCGAAATCGTTCTCCACCGCTTTCTTGAGATATGCGCCGGGAAGTTTGACGAGCTGCTCCACGGCCGTGGGATTCCGCGACGGGTCCACGTCCGGCGTTCGCGCCAGGGCAGGTAATGCCAGCGCCGTCACGGTTAACAGGGTCATGGCGAACAAGCTGGCCAGCCTGGTTGGGATCGGCGATTCGGTCATGGTAGTTCTCCTCCTCCT
>JAAXGF010000075.1 GCA_012267605.1 Alphaproteobacteria bacterium
GGGTATCGGCAAGAGCGTGTTGGCTCGACCAGCGAACCTTACCAAATGGATCGACCCACGGTCGGCGCCGGCCGAGTCCGACTAGCCAATAGCCACCGTCCGGGGTTGGACCGAATGCGGCGTCGGAACCCGCCAGGGCACGGAACGCCGACGCCACATGAGAGGCCGCCAGATCGGGCACGTCGCTGCCGACGATCGACACTGATCCCTCGGGCAGTTTCCGTCCAACCCTGGCCATACGGGCGCCAAGGTCGCCGCGGCCTTGAGGCAATCGACGTACGTGCCGTGGCCAGAAGCGGTCTTGCCTTGCAAACCGATCTGGAGTTATGGCCAGCCAACTGATCCAACGCCGGTCTCGGCATAGCCGGCGTACAACTGTGGCGGCCATCCGCCGGTAAAATACCCAGGCGGTGGCAGCGCCGACATCCTTGGCCAAGCGGGTTTTCACCGCCCCGACCCTTGGTGCCTTGACGAAGATTACCAGATGTCGCTTCGGCCTCACCCGTACAGCCGGACAATGGCCCGGGGGGGTAGGCCCACCAAATATAGCGCGAGGCAAAATAGGTTTCGGATCGAGCGGCGAAAATAGCCCCCCCGACGGAACCGCGCTGCCGAGGTCACCGCTTTCGCGTTGACCATCACCAAGCGATCGCGGCCCAGCCGCCGGATCAGGTCTACATCCTCCATCAGAGGCATCGCCCGAAAACCACCCTGTGCGTCGTAAAGCATTCGGCTGACCAGCAGTCCTTGGTCGCCGTATGGCAGGCCGAAGGCACGGCAGCGCCAGGCGACCATGGCTTCGAGCCAGCGGGCTTGGGGCGCCGAATCATCGAGCGCGAAGCGGAAGGCGGCAAAGCGGAAGAGGTTGCCGGCCTCGGCCATGAAGCCAGCGGCGGCGGCGTCCCATCCTGGCGCCAACACCGTGTCGGCGTGGAGGAATAGGAGCCAATCTTGGCGCGAAGCCTCCGCGCCCGCCGCCAACTGATGACCGCGTCCTTGGCCCGTCGACAACAGGCGTGCACCGAATTGGGCCGCAATGTCGGGAGTGGCGTCGGTCGAACCGCCATCGGCGACGATGATTTCGCATTCGATCGCGTCCTGGTCACGCACTGCCGCCAGCACCGGCCCAAGGGTGGCAGCGGAATCGAAGCTAGGCACGATGACGCTCAACATGGCGGTGCGGCATTACCCCGTGGCCCAGCCGGGTACGACACCGGTTTCGACTCCGAAGGCGAAGGTCAAGAGCGCGTATGCAAGGAGGCTGAGCACGACAATGGCGGCGAAGTTGAGGGCCAAACCGGCGCGGGCCATCTGCGGCAAACGCACCTTGCCGCTGCCGAAGACAATGGCGTTGGGCGGCGTCGCCACCGGCATCATGAAGGCGCAGCTCGCCGCCAGTACCGCGGGCACCGCCAGCAATAGCGGGTTTTCCCCAAGGCTCAGGGCCAGGGCCGCGACCACCGGTAAAAAGGCCGCTGTGGTCGCCGCGTTGCTCGTCAGCTCGGTGAGGAACACGACGATCGCCGTGATAAGCGCAACGAAAAGCAATATATGGAGCCCGGCGAGTCCGCCGATGGCGTCGACGATCCAGCTGGCCAGACCGCTCGCCTCGATACTTGCGGCGAGGCTAAGGCCACCGCCCAACAGCAGCAGGATGCCCCAAGGCAGTTTCGCCGCCGTGGCCCATTCGAGCACGAATTCGCCGCTACCTCGGCGAATGGGGATGGCGAACAGAATCAGGGCGGCGGCCAGGGCGATGCCCGCGTCGCTCAAGTGTAGGCCAGGAAACGCGTCGTTAATCAATGGCCGGGTGATCCACGCGAGCGCCGTACAAGTCGCGGCCACGGCGACCCAACGCTCACCCGCCGACATTTTCCGAAGCCCCCGCTTTTCGGCGGCGATGAGTTCTCGGGCGCCCACCACTTCGCCACCGCTCACCTTATGAACCACGTGAGTCAGCAAATACCAGGTTATCGGAAGCAGGATCAGCACCACAGGCAGGCCGACCATCATCCACTGGGCGAAGCCGATCTCGAAGTCATAGGTCTCGACCAGGAAGCCAGCCAAAAATGCGTTCGGCGGCGTACCGATCAGCGTCCCCAAGCCGCCGATGCTGGCGGCGTAGGCGGTGCTCAACATCAGCACGAGTGCGAAGGTGTCGGTTGCCGCCGCACCATCCTTGTCGTGGGCCGCCATCAATTCGATGATCGACATGGCGATGGGCAGCATCATCATGGTTGTCGCCGTATTGCTCACCCACATGCTGAGAAACGCCGTCGCGACCATGAATCCCGCGATGATCATCACCGGCTTCTCGCCGACCAGGCCGAGGATGTTGAGGGCCAAGCGCCGGTGCAGCCCCCAACGCTGCATCGCTAGCGCGATCATGAAGCCGCCGGCGAACAGAAAGATCAGTGGGTTGGCGTAGGGGTGCGCAGCCTCCTTGATCGGCGCCACGCCGAGGACCGGAAACAGGATCAACGGCACCAGCGCAGTTACGGGTATTGGCAGCGATTCCCCGACCCACCAGCACGCCATCAGCACCGCCACCCCGGCGACCCGCCAGCCCTCTAGCGAAAGTTCGACCGGTGGCGGTGCAATGAGAACAACCAAAAGCGCAAGGAGACCGCCAAACAGGCCAATCCCCTGGCGCAATCCGTAAGGCCGTGCTCCACCACTTTCCGCCACTGCCGCCTCCCGTTAGGCACTCCAGAGGAACGCCGGAACTCTAGGAGGGGTGCGGAGAGAGCGCAAGCGGTGGACACCGCCGGGTGTCCGCTAACCCATCGTTGAACGCCGTGGGTATTCTCTCTATGAAGATATGGAGGGAACATCGAACCGGCAGCGCGCCGAATGGTTGCGCCAGGGCATTTAGGGAAGAGCGCTCACCAAAGATGGCGAAGTACAAATACGAGGTCGGTTCACCAGAAGGGTTCGCGGAAGCCAAGCGGCGAATCGCGGAAGCCGCCGCTAACGAGGCACGTACACTTTCTCTCAACGGATTAGGACTTGCCGAAATTCCCTCGACAATAGGGAAGCTAAGATTCCTGCGAGAGCTCTACCTTAGTAACAACGAGCTTTGCGAGCTGCCGGCAGCCATCAGGGAACTCAAAACCCTGCAAGATCTTGATCTCTCCAATAATCAACTTAGCGAATTGCCGGCAGCTTTCTGGGAGCTCGTATCCTTGCAAGAGCTTGGACTCTCCGAAAACCATCTAAGCGAACTACCTGCGACCATCGGGGAGCTCAAGTCGTTGCGATGTCTTTACCTCGACCACAATCAGCTCGGCGACCTGCCAACGTCCTTCGGGGAACTCAATTCTTTGAAAGTGCTTCATCTCAACAACAACCATCTCGGCGACCTGCCGGCGCCCATCGGGCAACTCTATTCGCTGGAAGGGCTTTATCTCCAACACAACCAAATCGACAAATTGCCGGAAGCAATCGGGGAGCTCAAATCGCTGGAAGTGCTTGAACTTAACCACAATCGTCTGGGCCAACTGCCATCAGCCATCGGGCAACTCAAGTCCCTGCGAATTCTTTTACTCAAATACAACCAACTCCGTGAACTGCCGGCGTCCATTGGTGGGATAAAAAATCTCTATGCGCTTGAACTTGGTGGAAACCCATTGCCAGATTCTTACACCAAGGCATATTTGGACGGTGGAATTGAAGCGCTATGTGCCTTGTTGCGCGGTCTCGCCGATGAGGGGGCGCCGCTCTACGAAGCCAAATTGCTGGTGACTGGCGAAGGCGCTGTTGGCAAGTCTTGGGCCCTAGCGGCGTTCCAAGGAAAGGACCCGAAAAAAGAAGTAGGCAAGCAAACAACGTACGGTATCGACCGGGGCATCCAGAAGCTACCGCATCCCTCGGAGATGGCCAGCGTTACTCTCAACACCTGGGATTTTGGTGGCCAGAAAGTCTATAGAGTCACTCACCAATTCTTCTTTAGCGAAGAGGCAGTGTTCCTGCTCGTGTGGAATCCGCGCCAGGGCGCGGAGCAATGCCAAGTGCGCCAGTGGCTCCGGCGCATCGAATTGCGCACCGGCGGCAACGCCAGAGTGATCATGGTTGCGACCCATTGTCCGATCGAAAAGACTCCCTATCGACCGGATTACGGCCACGACTCGCTGCCAGTCGATTTGCAGGCAATGATCGTCGATCAAGTTGCCATTGACAGCCAGCGCAAGGAAGACGGCGGCGAGGGCGACAATATTCAGAAGCTACGCGACATGATCGCCAAGCACGCTGCTAATTTGCCGGGAATGGGCGACAATTTTCCCGAGAAATGGCGGCGGGCACGAAAGAACGCCTTGGCGCTCCACAAGGTGGAACCCTACATTCGGTACAGACGCTTCGAGGAAATTTGCGCGGCGGAAGGAATTACCGACGCTGAACAAATTTTTACTCTCGCGCGGGTGTTCATGCACAAGCTCGGGCGCGCGGTTTACAACGGCGAACGGCGGCCGGTCGGGAGCGATTCCAAACAACAGCCGGTTTTCCGCGATGTCACCCTGGCGGACGTCATGGTGCTCGACGCCGAGTGGCTGACCAAGGCTTTCGTGCGCGTGCTCGACGACGAAAATACCAAGGCTGCTGGCGGCATGCTCGACCACGGCCACCTCGACGTTATCTGGCGTACCCATGGGCGTGACGACTGGACCGTTTATCAGCCCGAGGAGCATGAATTCTTGATTCGCTTGATGGGCGCCTTCGACATTTCCTATGTCGACAAGCACGCGCATGGCGACAAGAGCCTGGTGGCCGAAATGGTTCCCGAGCGCCGCCCGGTCCTGCCGTGGCTTACGCCCGGCGCCGGTGAAAAATCCTCGCGGCTGGTTTGCGCTCTGAATAACGAGGTACCGGGATTAATGTCCCGTTTCATCGTGCGGACCTCTCCCTACCACGTAAAAGATGAGGAGGGACACGGCCTATTCTGGACGGGCGGCGTGTTCCTCCACGAGCCCACGTTCGGTGACGAGGCGTTAGTGACGATCGAGGGCGTCGAACGTCCTGTCGTGACCCTCATGGTGCGGGGCGAACAACCAGGCTGGTTCTTGGGCGAGCTTTACCGAACCCTCAACAACCTGCTCGATTTTTGGCCAGGTCTCGATAAGACTTACCACGCCTTATGCCCCACAGTTCGCGAGGATGGCGACTTGTGCGCCGGGCGTTTCGACTTTGATTTTTTGGTGGCCGAGCGAAGGGAACACGCCAACGACAATCAGATTTGCCAGACCTGCCGTAGTCGTTGGAAACCGGGTCAATTGTTATTCGGTTACGACGGTGTGGCCCAGCAGCGTGAGCACGATCTAAAGGCCGCCCATGCTCGTTTCCTGGCCAAACAAGACGCGCCTTGTCCGCGCTCATTTACGCTGTGGCCGTCCGACGGCAGCTATTACGATCCAAGCGCGGTGGAGCTGATTGGCAAAAAGCTTCGCCTTACTCTGTATTCGGAACATTCCGGCAAGGCAGTAGTGTCGAAGGATTTCACCGTGCCGGGGGATTGGGTCAAATGGCTCCGCCGCGTCGCGCGGCTTACGTCTATAGCCATGCAGACTGTTGCCCTGCCCCTTACCGGCGATATCGAGGATCAGCTCAGCGAGGCTACGAAATTTATGACCAGTATCGGTGGGCTGGCTGGATCCGAAGGGTCAGATGAAGAGGTCGCGAAGCACGCCGGTTATGAGAACACGCCGAGGTGGGTGTCCGGCGCCGACGCTGAACTTCTCCACGATTTCCTAAAACAGATCGGCCTGGCCCCCAAGTTCGGCGGCATGAAGTTCGTCAAGATTCGTAATAAAGGATGGCTTTGGGTCTCCCCGGAGGAGGCCGAGGCCCATGCCGAGGTAGAACCGGTTCTCGCTTACGTCCCCAAAGAAAAGTAGCCCAACCCTCAGCGCTGAACCCCGCAGGAGTCGTCGCCGACGCACCATTCGTCAGCCCATTTTCGCATGATGGTTTGCGCCAGCGGGCTGCGCGGGACGACGATGCGGCCGTTGTTTTTTTTCTGTACCGCCGTCAGCCCCATGCGTTCCAGCAATTGAACGCCGTCGAACACGGTGTGTTCCGGCAACCCCAAGGCTTTTGCCAACATGGACACCTCGAATGGCTGATCGGGAATGCGGCAAACGATTTGGCGCAGCAGTGGGCTGGCGCCGACCTGGGCGCGCAACGCCACCTCGGTAGAGGCCTCGCGGATCTTTTGCTCGAACGCCGCGATTTGTTCCCACATCTGGCGCAACTCTTCCGGGGTGACGCTTTGCTCCAGATTGATTTCCACGTCGTAATCTGGCTCCTCCGGTGCGTTGTCGGCCCAAGTGGTGGTGCTGGTTACGAGCACCGCGGCAAGCGCGCATATTCGGAAAAAGCAAGTAATCGCACCGATTTGGAATATTTTTCCTGGCATTTTCACCGCTCCCGATCTCTTATGGGGAACATTACTTGGATTTGGCCGCGGGGAAAATGCCAAACCCAAACTTTGCTAATCGAAACAGGCAGCTTGTCGGCGTGAAGTATTGCCGTCGTCTATGATGCGTATCCTAAGCCTTGCCGTTGCATTCGGTTTCGTTCTGGCGGGCTCCAATGCTCGTGCCGAGAAAATTCATTTTGCCGGTGATACGTCTAACACTTACGGCGTGGCCCGGGAATTTGACCGGCTGGTAGCCTTGCTTGGCGACGACGTACTCAGGGACATCGTTTGCCGCCTGTCGTCGGAGCGCTACACGCCGGCAAGTATGGGCAGGGCGCTGGGCCTGCCCGAGGGTCAGGTTTTGCGGCGGATCAATGTTTTGCGAAGCTGGGGTTTGGTGCGTTTAGTGCGCCGGGATTCGGCGACCACGATCGTCGAACCGCGGCCGGACGGGGTGGCGACCCTGAGCCGGTGGGCGGAAAAATATTGCCCCATGGGCGACGGTTGTGGCTTTCCCACAGTGGCGATGCAAAGCGGCGGTAATGCTGATGCGACCGGTGAAGAAGATACCATCAAGATTTATGCCGCGGAGCGGCATGGGACCAGCGAGCGCGGTGGATTCGAAAGCCACCATACATTTTCCTACGGGATGTTTCACGATCCGGATCGGATGGGCTTCGGCCCATTGCGCGTGGTCAACGAGCATTGGGTAAAGCCGGGTGCTCGCCTCAAGGCCCACGAACACCGCGACACGGAGATTCTTACGTTCGTTTTGGAAGGAGCTTACGCTTATGAAGACGACGCGGGTAATCGTGCCATCGTCGGGCCGGGCGAAATTCACCGGCTTACCGCGGGTACCGGTGTCCGCCACACGGAATACAATCCTTCGAAAACGGAGCCCCTGCATTTTTTGCGAATGTGGATTACCCCCCATCGCAAGAACCTGATGCCGGCCTTTGAGCACAAGCCGTTCAGCAATAGCGACCGGCGGGGTAGGCCACTTCTCCTCGCCTCCAAGGACGGCCGCGAGGGCTCGGTCAAGGTTCATCGCGATGTTGATCTTTATTCCACCTTGCTCGACATGACCCAGTTGGTTTGGTTCGATATGGAAAAGGATCGAGTCGGTTGGATACAGGTGGTGAGCGGGATGGTCAAAGTTAACGGCAGACCACTCGCGACAGGCGACGGCGCGGCAATCTCGAGCGAGAGCGAACTGGTGATCATCGGTGCGGCCGACGGCACGGAAATCTTGTTTTTCGACATGAAGTGAAAGGTGTTTCGATAGGGAATTATATACTTG
>JAAXGF010000028.1 GCA_012267605.1 Alphaproteobacteria bacterium
CAAGAAAGTGTTGTCGAGGTCTATCTTGTCCACGATCCCCGAGCCCCTGGCATTGACCGGCGCAAAAATTCCATGTTCCCACCGCAGCCGTATCTGATTGCCGTCAGGCCCGTAGTTGGACTTCATGATCGTCAATATTCTCTCATTGGTGTTCTCCTGTTCTCCGTATTCCTCTATGTCGTCCTTGGGTTTGGTGAGGTAGCAGCGCGCCCTGACGGTGTTGTGCCATCCCGTCGATCCACTGGTCCCCGAGCCTGACATGAGCCCGAAATTGGACGGGTGCGCCGTGAGGATCACGCCGCCGTCCATCGCCATCGACCACTTTCTCAGCAGGTTGATGAAAGACCTCATTTGGTTGCGGTAGTTCTCGTTGCCGCCGAAGGCATCAGCAGCTGTGTCGACGACGATTAGTTGAGCACCGGTCTCGCGAATCTTGTGAGTAATCTGGTCGTAAAAGACGGTTGGCGCCGGTTTGTCATCGCGGCTGAAATAGGCGAGGATATTGTCGTCGGTCACACGCGAAATCAGATTTACCGTACCGGAAATTGTTCCCATGCCGATGTTGTAGGTACGATTGATATCAGCCTGACGGCGCCACAGTTCTTCCTCGTCGTCCTCGCAGAAGATACCGAGCGAAACTATTGGATCGGGTGGCATCTCGATCCCGACCCAATAGTCGCCGCCCAGCGCGATCGCCGTCATAAGCTGCTGCATCAGCAGGCTCTTACCCACACCGCCATCGCCGGAAAGCAATGTCACCGAGCCGCGCACCAAAACATTCTGAACCAGCCACCGGCGCTCAGGTACGGGCAGGTCCGCCCACTTGCCGGGATCGATTGATACTAGCGGGGTCGCATTCTGCGGTTGCCTGTCCCGGCCCTGGTACGCCATCACGCAACCCTCTCACCGGCCATGAGCGCGTCGTTCCAATCGCCTTCCGGTGGTGCCTGGATGACGGCCTGACAGCCCTGGTGTTCGAGCCCCTCCGCCGCCTCGGCCGCGGCGTTCATGCCGGGCTTTCCCTTATCGGCGGAGATGTAAACGCTGCGCACATGCTTGGGGAAGACGACGCGCTTCATTCGCGCCGCTCCGCACGAGCACCACACCGGCAACGAGAATATCTGCTGCGCCGACAGCGCGGTTTCCGGCCCCTCGGCCAAGCCCATGACGCGGCCCGCCGGGCCTAAGCGCACGGCGCCGTCGCCCATCGGCCCGAGCACCGGCTTTTCCGGCCTTACATGGGTTTTATTCATCCCGTCGGGCCGCAGGAAGATACGCTGAACCGCCGTGACTTTATTGCGGCTGTCCTGAATGGCGCAAATCACCGCCGGTTTTATCCTTCCGTCCGCCGGGTGCTTTATCTCGGTGACGGGGCTCGCGCTCATGGTGTTCATCACCTTTGCTCAGATCGTGGTTCGTGACGGTGTGCCGGTTGAGGTGGCGCACACCGCCTTTCTCGAAATCGACGAGTATCGCGAACGGCTTGCGCCAGATGTTCCAGGCGCAAGCGCATTGCCATGACGGCGGAAGACGGCGGCGCCAGGTCTTGTGGGACACCGGGTGGGATCGATGCAAACGCGCCACGGTGTGATATGATTGGAACGAAAGCGGAACGATATGGCCACAAAGCTCTCCACCGCAGCTAAGCGCGAGGAACGCCGCGACCGGGTGATGGCGCTCACCGACAAGCAGAAACGGTTTGTCGAAGAATACATCGTCGATTTGAATGCGACGCAAGCTGCAATTCGTGCTGGCTACTCGAAGAAGACGGCCCGACAGGCCGGTGCCGAGAACCTGTCAAAACCTGTCATTCAGACCGTGCTTAAAGCAGCAATGGATGCTCAATCCAAACGCACAAAAATCAGCGCCGACGCGGTGTTGGCCGAGTACGCACGAATCGCTTTCGCTGATATCCGGGACGCGGTTGAGTTTGGGGGTGGGACGGTGACCATCAAGGCATCGAGCGAGTTACCCGATGATGTTGCTGCGGCGTTGTCCGAAGTTTCTCGGACGGCACAAGGATTGAGAGTAAAGTTTCACTCGAAGATCGCCGCCCTCGAGGCGTTGGCCCGTCACATGGGACTGTTCAATGACAAGCTGCATGTGGGGGGAGAGTTGTCGGTTAAGCCAGACTTGGCTGCATTCACGGATGCCGACCTGCGCCAGCTCCGGGCCATGATCGCGACCGGAAAGGCGGAACAAGCATGATTGGGCGCGGTCAATCAGGCATCTTTCGCCAATCGCGCGCTGACAAGTCGGTTCAAGCTGACTCCCTCCTCTGCTGCGCGGATCGCAAGTGTACGGTGAGTTTCTGGCGGGACACGGACAAGAAACTTGCCGCTGTAGGTGCGGTCGGCCAATGGCTCCGGCGGCGCTTCTCCGGTGGAAAGCATGTCGGAAAGAGCGTTGTTAACAACCCGCTGGATACCAGCCAGAGCCTTTGCTGGAGTAGGAGCCAGCCAACTCAGCGACGGAAACTCGGCGCAAAGACCAACATGTTCGCCGTCCTCAACGGACCACGTAACGCGATAGGTGTAATGGTCGTTCATTTCATGTTCTCCAATTTCTCAATGGCTTTGATGACTTGGCGGACCTGATATGGCTTGGCTTTTCCTTTATCGTTTTGGATGTTCACCCACGGATCGCCAGGCCATGGCGTACGATAGACCCGATGACTCGTTCCTTTCTGGCGCGGCTCTCCAAAATACTCGTCGCATACCTTGGCAAGATCCGAGAACCGAACGCCTTTCGGGTTGTTGCGAAGCATTCTTAAAAGTATCGCTGTGCTTGTCATGCTTTATATATACCAATAATGATACTATATGTCAAGAGGTTCTTGCCCCATGATGGCCGCTGCGACAACGCTATCGCCTGCCGCGACGGCGCTCCTGTCACATCCCGATTGGCTCGACCAGGAGCTTGCCGAACGCTCGCTATGGGAGTTCACACGCCAGATGTGGCGCTGGGCGGACCCGGCACCGTTCCAGGACAACTGGCACATCGGGGCGATTTGTGAGCACCTGCAAGCAGTGAGCACGGGCGAGATACGGCGATTATTGATCAACATTCCGCCGCACCACTGCAAAAGCTCACTGGTTTCCGTTATGTGGCCAGCGTGGGTGTGGATTCGCAGTCCCGGAACTAGCTTCATGGCCGCCTCTTATGCCCAGACGCTCAGCACGCGCGATTCGGTCAAATGCCGCCGGGTTATCGAGTCACCGATTTATCAGCGCCGCTGGGGGGCGGGTTTCCGGCTCACCGGCGACCAGAACACCAAGACACGCTTCGACAACGACAGGAACGGCTACCGGCTGGCGACCTCGGTCGGCGGTGCGCTCACCGGCGAGGGCGGCGATGTCATTATCGTGGACGATGCGCACAACGTTGCCGACAAGGAATCTGAGACCATCCCGCAATCGACGCTCGATTGGTGGGAATGAAAGAATGAGCACTCGTTTGAACGACCCTCAAACCGGAGCCTACGTCGTGATCATGCAGCGGGTGCACCGACACGACCTTGCAGGCCATTTGCTTGAGAAGGGCGGTTGGGAGCATTTGTGTCTCCCAGCTAGATATGAGCGCGAACACCCGCACGTTTCGGGGAGAGACCAGCGCAGGCGCGATAGTGAGTTGCTATGGCCCAGGCGGTTCCCTGACGAAGCCGTAGAACAACTCGAACGCGACCTCGGAAGCTATGGCGCAGCCGGTCAGTTGCAGCAACGGCCCGCGCC
>JAAXGF010000067.1 GCA_012267605.1 Alphaproteobacteria bacterium
ATGGTATGCCGATCATCATCGGCGAAAACGCCGCCACCGCCGCGGCGGAATTCGCGGTTTTCGAATTGGACTTATTCCAGGTGATCGGCGAACGGATCTACGCTCTACTCGCGGATGAAAAAACCGCCAGCACATTTCAGCCATTGATCGCCGCTCAAGTCGAAATGCTCACAGCCTACCGCGCCCAGGACTGGACTGTTGCTGCGGCTCTGGTTGCCAAATGCCGTGGTCTCAAGGGCGCAGTCGATCGCCTCTATGATGAATTCTCGGCAAGGATCGAAGCCTATCGAGATGCGCCGCCGGGCGCCGATTGGGACGGCGTCCACGTCGCCACCTCCAAATAAGCATCGCCGCCTTCTTCGGCGTAAGACGTGGCTACGCGGCGATCAATGCGACTTCGTCGTCGACGACTAAGGTGACGCTGCCGGTCGGGTCGGAAAAGACGGAGTAACCAGGGTCCCCGGCCACCGTGGTGGCGCCTTCCGGCTGGAGCACGCCGCCATTATTGATTACGAGCGTGTCGCCGAATTCGCCGGTGACGACGAGCGTATTCGGTCGCTGAAAGGCCGGGTCGTCCGGCAAAGTGTTGACGCCGTCGGTCACAGCGATGATACCGCTGATGTTGGCGACCATAGTGTTGTCACCGATGCCAGTGAGATCGATCTCCTCGATTCCGTCGATGGCGGAAATCAGCATGTTGATCGAGGTGTCGACGATTATGCCTGCGCCCTCAACCTTGATCGTATCATTACCCGGGCCACCGTCGATGTTGGCGAATACGGTGCCGAAGAAGGCAATAGCATCGTTGCCGGCGCCGCCGATCAGGGTGTCGCCGTCCCCGTCGCTGAACAGCAAATCATCACCGAAGCCGCCGTCGAGCATGTCGTTGCCCGGACCGCCGTCGAGCAAATCGTTTCCGAACCGACCAAATATCTGGTCGCTCCCCGGCCCACCCCGCAAGATGTCGTCGCCGCCACCGCCGTCGATAAAATCGTTACCGTCGCTCCCGAAAAAGGTGTTCGGCTCGGCTCCGCCTTCAATCGTCTCGCCAACCAAACCATTATCGAAATCAGGATCATTTGGATCCGGGGGTGGCTCTTGAAAAATTGGGTCGTTAAAAAACAGCGGATCGTCAATTAACCCCTCCGCCGCCAACGCCTCTAGCAGCTCGAGTTCGTCGTTGGGGCCCGGCGGAGGACCGAACTGGGGATCGAATGCGATCTCGCCGGTGAATTCGGCGCCGGGAAATCCGAAATTCGCCGGGTCGGCGAAGGGATCGAACGGATCGGGGGCGAATTCCGGCGGCGGCGCAAATCCGCCCTGGAACTGGAATCCCTCACCGAACTGATTCTCGAAATCACCCCCGAACTCTTGCCCCTGGTAAATCGGATCGCCCTGTTGGAAAGCTTCGTTGAAGTGCTGCCCACCGTCGAAGACATAGTGGGGTCCCGGCGGGGATTCCCCATGGTAAAACCCATCACCCGCTTGTTGAATGCCTGGCTGCGGTCCGGAACCGAAGTACTGATCCGGCGCCTGGGCGCCCTCGAACGGGCCGGGACCGTACACTCCCCCGTGGAAAACCGATTCGGCGTTGTGGAACGCTTCCTCCTCGGAGAGCCCTTGTTGAATGCCCCCCAGATAGGTTTCGGCGAATCGGATCGCATCCTCCTCCGGCACTCCTTGATCGATTTGGCTGAGGAAAGTCTCGGCGGCGCGAAACGCCTGCTCCTCGTCCACGTTCTGTTGATAGGCACTGCCGTAGCCATAGGGACCGTCAATGGGCTGGCCATCAGGACCATACGCTGCATAGTCGCCAAGCGGTTCGCCGTTGGGCCCATGGGCGATGGCTCCAAAATCACCGATGGGCTCACCTTCCGGGCTGTGGGGCACACCGTCGATGACCCTGTACGGTTGGCCATCGGGGCCGTAAGCGACTCCGTCCATGGCGTCGATCGGTTCGCCGTTGGGTCCATAGGCCATGGCCTCAAAATTACCGATCGGCTCACCTTCCGGACTGTAGGGCACACCGTCGATGATTCTGTACGCCTGGCCATCGGGGCCGTAGACGACTCCGTCCATGGCGTCGAGCGGTTTGCCGTCCGGCCCATGAACATGATATTCCTCGCCGAATTCCGGTCCCGCGCCGTCGAATTCGGCCGCTTCGAATTCGCCTGGTGCGCCCTTGCCCGGTCCGGAGACCGGTTTTTCTCCGTTTCCCGAAGGGCCATTCTTGCCTCCGGATTGGCCACCTTCCGCCGAAGCACCAGCGTTTCCTGGAGTGTCGCCGTGGTCGGAACGATCTGAGTGATCGACGCGCCGTGGCGCCGCCGGCAGCACACGAAGGGTGGCGCCGAATACTTCATCGAAGTCGTTTTGGTCAAAGGAAAGAGGCTCTGGCGCGGAAAACGCGTTGCTCACCCGATAGGGAACATTCACTTCGCTGATTAGCGTCCGTCCGGCTTCCGTGGTAACCACGATCGATCCCGCGGTGCCGTCGGCATTGGGCAACAGGACCAGCCTGTTTTCCTCTCCCTCGGCCGCGGCTACACCGGCGACCTTCGTGCCACGAATACCAATCACCGCGACCGGTGTTCGAACGGTCATATCCTCCGGGTTGTTAGCCGCAATTTCGCCGCTGACGAAGACGAAAACTCCGCGCACTACTGAAAAGGCGGATTCACCCTCACCGCTGTCTGGGTCAAAGACCAGCTTGTCGAGCACCATGCGGCCTTGCTCGCCCAAGGAAAATGTTGTGTCGTCGTTGAACACCAAGCCCACGGCGGAGCCAACGCCGGTGACCACCACATCGCCTTGGTACACCGGGTCGTCGACGACGAGGGGTACCACACTGCCGTCCGAACGGGTCACGGCCGCATCACCTTCGGAGGTCGCTACCCGACCGATCGGAGCACCCACGGAGCCACCGCCAATTTGGGCATACTGTCCCGGGGCCAAGGAACCGGCAAGCACCTCGACCAAATCAGGAGCGAGAACTTCGCCACCTTCGGTCGCCAAGGCCACAGGCGAGGAAAAGTACGACTTGACCAAGACGCGGAATCCGTCTGTTCCCTCAAGAAGCGAATCCGTGCCCTGGCGAATGAATGCCGCACCAGTGAGGTCCAAGGCGTCGGGTACAATCAACGGGCCGCCAGTAACGGTTGCCGTGACCGTAAACTCGTGCTCAATCGGGCTTTGATCGCTAGCGGAGATCGCGGAACCTAGTGTTTCCGGCCATATTGAGCCGGAACCCGTAAGGTTCGAACTAAATGGCATGCCTTGCCAATTGGCCGTCATGGCACTGCTTCCGATAAGGAATTTCAAATTGACGGAACTTGGGCCGACGGGGGCATTGTGCCCACCAAACTGTTACCGAATCCTCAACCGCCTCGGTTATTCGTCCGTTTTTTGTGCGCGATTGTTGAATGCGATTTGACTAAATTCAATTTATTTACACACCAATAGACCCGTCCGAATAGTCGAGCGGCTCATTCGATTCGACGAATTTTGGCGTTCTCGGAATGTATCGGCCCACCACATAGAAATGTGGTTCCACCCCGTGAGGCAGAGAATATCCAGTCTGAATATACTAGAACGGATTAATAGTGTAATCGCCCCAAGCATCAAATCGCACGAATACGTAAAAACCGACCATGGCAACCGCAGCCATAACGCCCACCAACGCGCCGACAAATGACGCCAGTACTCGAACTTTTTCGAACCTTTCCGCTTTTGCTCGCGCTTCTGTCCTTCTCATTAGTCATACTCCATTCTGTTGCCGCCTTCGGCCCTGCGATACGCCGCGCCCCATTTAGGGCGGCATTCAGTTAAGCCTCCGCGTTCCCGGCCGGTCTGCTTGTAGCTGGATAGCTCCCGTTAAGGGATGCGATGATGTGCCGGCCGGCGTTCCCATTGATGGTGCCCAATCGCATCTCATCAGGCTTGAAATTTAGTCAGGCAAACGCCATGCCATTTTGGAAAATTCCATTTATGTCAACGGGTTGACTTCCTTTGACCCTAGGCGCGATTCGCGATTGTAAAGATTTCCGACACTCAACGCGGAAAAATGGCGCCCGATTTTTTAGGGAATTATATAGTTGACTG
>JAAXGF010000106.1 GCA_012267605.1 Alphaproteobacteria bacterium
AGTCATCATAGGAGGAGGAGATTCTATGTGCGATACGATCGCTCGTACCGGCGGTCGGGGTAACAATGCGGTAGTAATCAAGCCGAGAAGTAGTCCCTGGGGCGCGATCTGCCTCTCGGTAATTCTCGCCGGCTGCATAACTCCCGAAATCGTCGACCCTGCGGCCTCAGCCGACCACCCCGCCAATCCTAAGGCCACCGAAGCGCCCGCTCCCATGCCCTCGGCAACGCTGACCATTTCCGATGATCGGATTGAGCCGAGCGGTACGCCACAGACCGGCCAGCACCACGGCGGATTGCGTCAGGGTCACATGCATCACGGCGGCCAATCCAAACGTCCCGACCACGCGACGAAGGGCCATCACCATGGCCACGGAATGGCAAAATGACGCGCCCTCGGAGAACTCGTACCGCCGCAGTGCTCGCTGCTTTTGCAATGACGGGGTGCGCCAACCTGTCGCCCGATCCAGCGTTCGAGGAAGTCGCAGCCGTCGTAAACGAGCGGAGTGGACTTCGTATCCATTGGAATCAAGGGACCGATGAGGATGCAAGAGTCGCGGCCGCGGTCGACGCGTTGCTGTCGAAAGAGCTGACCGCCGATACGGCGGTTCAGATCGCGCTTCTCAACAACCCCAGTCTGCAAGCGACGTATGCGAGCCTCGGCGTTGCCCAAGCCGATCTCGTCCAGGCCGGCCTCATGCGCAATCCCATATTTGACACGGTACTCCGCTTCCCCGAAAGCGGCGGGCCGGTGAGCTGGGATATTGGGCTAGCGTTCGAATTCCTCAGCCTGTTCACCTTGCCACTGCGCAAGAAAGTGGCGGAATCGGAGTTCGAAGCTGCCCGAATTCGCGTGGCCGGCGCCGTGCTCGATCACGCGGTCGAAACCCGAACGGCGTTTTACGGGTATCAGGCGGCGATGCAAAGCGCGGAAATGCTGCGGCAAGTTGCGGCGTCCACTCAAGCTTCTCATCAACTCTCGAAGCAGCTCCGGGAGGCGGGCAATATTACGGCTCTCGCGCTCGCGCAAAGCCGAGGCATGGCGGAACAAGCACGCATCGACCTGGCCGACGCGGAAGCCGCGACGATGGCTGCACGGGAAGAATTGAACATCTTTATGGGGCTTTGGGGGCCGCAGACCGTATGGAAGGCGGCCAATCGCCTGCCGGCTTTGCCGAGCGCGGAAATCGATCTGGATAAGGTCGAAAGCCGCGCTGTGGAACGCAGCCTCGACTTGGCTCTCGCGCGACAGAATCTCGTCACCCTGGGACGGCAATACCGCCTGACCAAGGCCACCTCGCTCGTTCCGGACTTCGAGGTTGGCGTTGAGGCGGAGCGCGGCGACCGAATGTGGGAGACCGGCCCCGGCGTTTCATTCGCCCTTCCCCTGTTCGATCAGGGACAGGCGCGAACCGCCGCGGCAAAGGCGGCTATTTCCGGAGCACAAAACGAATACGAAGCGTTGGCCGTGCGGGTGCGTACACAAACCCGCGCCGTCCATCGCAACCTTCTCTCGTCGCGCCAGAAGGCCGCCTATTACGAAGAGGTCATCTTGCCGCTTCGGCAGCGGATCGTGGCCGAAACCCTGCTGCACTACAACGCCATGCAGCTCGACACTTTTCAGCTCCTGCTGGCCAAACAACAACAAATCGACGCCGGACGTCGCCACATCCAGTCGCTTTACGACTACTGGGTCGCCCGCTCGAACCTGGAACAGATCCTTAGCGGACGCATGCCGCCCGAAAGGGCTGGCGCTATGGCGGCCCAGTTCACCCCACAAATGCAAGCTCAGAAAGGAGGTCACTGATGGTGACAAGACGCGAAGCCCTCATTGGGACCGGCGCGGCCCTTGGCGGGTTGGCGATAAGCAGCGCCGTATCCCGCGCCGAAACCGAAAACGCTGATGCCGGCCATGTTCACGCGACGGCGTCCGCGGGCCGAAACTATACGCCCGTGGTCACGCCGAACGGCAGAACACTTTCTTTCCGCATGGTCGGTGGGGTGAAGGTTTTTCACCTGATCGCGGAAGAGGTGCGCCATGAATTCGCGCCCGGCCTCAAGGCCCGGTGCTGGAGCTACAACGGACGCGTCCACGGCCCCACCATCGAGGCGGTAGAAGGCGACCAGGTGCGTATCTACGTGACGAATCGGCTTCCTGCACCAACCTCAGTGCACTGGCACGGGCTGATTCTCCCTGCCGGAATGGACGGGGTTAGTGGCTTGACGCAGCCGCCGATCCCTCCTGGTGAAACCTTTCGCTACGAGTTCACCCTGCGCCAGAACGGCACTTTCATGTACCACTCCCACCACGACGCCATGACCCAGGAAGGGATGGGTTTGACGGGGCTATTTGTCATTCATCCCAAATACGCGTTTACACCCACGGTCGACCGAGACTTCGCCATCATGCTCCACGAATGGCGGATTGATCCAGGGACGGAGCGGCCAAACACCCTTGAGATGACGGACTTCAACGTGTTGACCATGAATGGCAAGGTGTTCCCGGCAACGGAGCCGCTCGTCGTTCGCTTGGGCCAACGGGTGCGCATACGCTTTGCCAATCTTTCGGCGCAGGACCACCATCCCATCCACCTGCATGGCTTCGAATTCTTCGAAACCGCGGTGGACGGCGACCGCATTCCAGAATCCCGGCAGATTCGAAAAGTCACCACACTGGTCGGTGTCGGGGAAACCCGCGATATCGAGTTCGTCGCCGACAATCCAGGTGACTGGATTTTCCACTGCCATATGACCCATCACACCATGAATCAGATGGGCCACGACTTTCCCAACATGGTGGGCGTTTCCCCGGGAGGCTTGGAACGTCAGATCGCGGGCCTGCTCCCCGGCTACATGACCATGGGCGAGACCGGCATGGGCGACATGATGCACATGCCGATACCCAAGAACAGCATATCCATGCGCAAAGTCGATGGACCTTTCGGCGCCAAGGTCATGCTCGGTGGCATGGCCAGTGTGGTGAAGGTCAGAGCCAACATTAGAAATTACGAAGCCCCCGGCTGGTACCGGCACCCAAAGGGCACCGTGGCGAGCCGGGCGTCCTCCGACGAATTGCGCCGCGACGGCATCAAAACTTGATCATTTGGAGACGAAATGATGAACGCAACGATAAAATCTGCGGCCCTAGCCGCAACTATCGCCATCACCATTGGCGCGAATGCATGGGCGCATACGGCAAAGAAAGGCAACATCGAGATTATCCACCCGTGGGTGGAGCCGTCCGAGGGCTACAGCACCCGCACCCATCCAACGATTTCGAACGAAGGGGAGGACCCCGTCGCCTTGGTGGGCGCGGAAACCTCGATCGCCGATCAGATGCTGATCATTCAGGACGGACTGGTTCTCGACAAGTTCGTTATCGCCGGTGAGGACGTCGTCAGCTTCGGCGATGAAGGCCTTCACCTTACCCTCGTCGGACTAAAGGAACCATTAGAGGAAGGTACTCACTTCCCTGTCACTTTCCGTTTCGATGGTGCCGAGAGCATCGAGTTTCATATGGTCGTGGGCGAAAGCACCATGATGCCTGACTTGGATATGCCGGAAATGTCGGGTGATGAAGGCAGCATGCATGAAATGCATGGCGGTGAAAGCAGAAAATCCGAGGGAGATCACCAAGACGTCAAGCATGACGTAAAACCAATCAGCGGAAACATTGATGAAAATCGGGAGTAGTTCCGTCATGGAACATGCGATACACAGATCGTCATTGCCCAAATTTGGAGTTATCGAGAACAAGATTCGCAAAATTTCTCGTACGGTCGAGGATGAACGCGATTAAAAGGAATTCGTAAGCATGTAGTGTTGGAAAGGTAAATGGACCATGCGTAGCGCCCTTAAATACTTCGTTGCCCTAGGTGTCGCGACCATCTCCTGGAACGTATCCGCTCATATGGTCATGATCGGAGACCTCCAGATCATCCACGCCTGGGCCGAGCCTTCCGAGAAAGGCAACACACGGGTCTTTACGACCATTTCGAACGACGGCGCGGAGGCCGCCACACTATTGACCATGCAAACCGATGCGGCGGAACGGGTCGAAATTACGCGACAGGGAAGTGTACTCGATCGGCTAACGATACCAGCTGACGATTCGGTGGTTTTCGGCGAAGACGGCCTCGACCTAACGCTCGTCGGTTTAACGGCACCGCTCATCAAGGGGGAAAAGTTCGTCATCGCGGTGACGTTCGAGGGATACCGTACCATCGATCTCAAGGTCTTGGTGGGCGAAGACACGGCAATGGGCAACATGTGATCGAGGCGCGAAAGGCCAGATAGCGCCACGGGCGGCAACTTCTACCCGGCAAGCCCTGCCACCCAAACGTCCTGACGAGTGAAATTCGATCACGATTCCCTGGATTTTCAAGGGCTTCCCCGTTTGGCACGAAACGTGCGAGTGTTTTGGGCGAATACGCTTCAACGAAGCATTATCGGGAAATCGCCCATGGACAATATCGCTTACGTCGCCATGTCCCACCAATCTGCACTACGCAAGCAGATGGACGTGGTCGCGCAGAATATCGCCAACATGAATACGACCAGCTTCAAGTCGCAAAGTATCGTATTCAGCGAATACGTGCATGAGGCCAACGGCACGGACGAAATATCCTTTGTCCAGGATGTTGCCAGTTTCCCCGATCTTGCCGCGGGCACCTTGCGAGGAACAGGGAACACGCTCGATCTGGCGATTCATAATGATGGTTACTTCCGCATCGATACCCCGGAACAAGTCAGCTACACGCGCAACGGCCACTTCCAACTGGACGCCGAAGGAACATTGGTGACCAGCGAGGGCCACGCAGTGCTTTCAGTCGATGGTCAACCCTTGGTCACCTTCCCCGGCGACTCACAGATTGAGGTGGCCGAGGACGGCACGGTTTCGTCGGAAAGCGGTGCCATCGGCCGTATCGACGTTGTCGACTTCGAAAATCCGTACAAGCTCGAGAAAAAGCCAGCGACGCTCTTTACCACTAATGAGGAGCCAATTCCGGCGGAGGACTACATCGTTCGCCAAGGGATGCTGGAAGATTCGAACGTCGAGCCGATCATTGAGATGACACGCATGATCGAGTTGGTACGCAGTTACCAGAGTTCAAAATCATTGATTGACGATCACCACGAACTTGCGCGGCGGACCATTAGTACATTGGCCAAGGCGCCTGAATAGGTTCGCCGTACCGCAGAACACAAGGAGAGCAAATATGAAAGCTCTAAGCATCGCCGCGACGGGAATGCTGGCTCAACAGCTCAACGTCGACGTCATATCGAACAATATCGCGAACATGACCACCACGGGGTTCAAGCGCCAAAGGCCGGAATTCCACGATTTGCTCTACCAAAATTTTCGCCGGGTCGGCGCCGATTCGTCCGACGCTGGGACAATCGTGCCATCAGGCGTGCAGATTGGGGTGGGTGTGAAAACCGCCTCCGTCTATCGCATCACCGAGCAGGGCGGCCTGATCTCGACCGACAATACCTTCGACCTGGCAATCAGCGGCAAGGGATTCTTTACCATCCAATTACCGAACGGCGAATTCACATACACCCGTGCCGGAACGTTTCAGCTGAGTCCTGAGGGCGACATCGTCACCGCAGACGGTTTCATCGTCGACCCGGGCGTCGTCATTCCCGAGAGCGCAATTGACATCAGCATCAACGCGAACGGCGAGGTCCAGGTAAAAATCGATGGTCAGGTCACACCGCAGAATGTTGGGCAGCTCGAGCTCGCGACCTTCCCGAATGAGGCTGGGCTGGAAGCCATCGGGGACAACTTGTTACTGGAAACGCCTTCTTCGGGAGCGCCGACCACCGGAACACCGGGTGCCCAGGGATTCGGTACCATACAGCAGGGATTTCTCGAAACTTCGAACATCAACGCAGTACAGTCTATTATCGATCTGATCACCGCGCAGCGCGCCTACGAACTCAATTCGAAGGTCATTACGGCCTCCGACGAGATGATGCAGGTGGCCAACCAGTTGCGATAGGAGCGTCTGATGGGACGGCTTGCCATCGGCAGTATCTTTGTTTGGGTATTCGTGTGGGCCGCAACCGCGTCGGCGACAACGCCGACGTTGAGGGGCAGCGTGACCGTCACCGCCGATACGATAACCCTCGGCGACGTCATGGACGGGGCCGGCGCCGCATCCCACGCCTTTGTCGCACGTGCTCCCGCACCGGGACATGAGCGTATGCTACGCGCGTCACATGTTTATTCCGTCGCACGCGCCAATGGCATTGATTTGCCCCCGGTATCCGCTCAGGAAACGGTCGCCGTTCACCGAGAAGGACGACGTATCGATTCACGGCAAATTCACGAGGCGTTGCGAACCGCCCTCGCCACTTCTATGGGCGACGGCCCCATCAACGTGGATCTCGCCAATCCACAGATATCCTTCTACGTGCCAACCGACGCGCCAGTCGGTATCTCTGTCGAGGAACTCGCGTTTGACCAACGTTCCGCGCGCTTCTCCGCCACCATCGTTTCCGCAGAAAGCAGCCGCTTCGCTGCGCGAATAAGAGTCACCGGTCGGGCTGTCAGGGTATCCTCGATCCCAGTCCCGACACACCGGATTGATAAGGGAGAAGTGATCGGCGAGACCGATGTTGATTGGGTGGAGGTGCCGAGCGATCGAATCAATGGTCAAACTATAACGGATATTGTTGCGCTCGTGGGGATGTCCCCCCGCAAGGCATTAAAAGCTGGAGCACCTGTACGCGCCGCCGACGTCCGCACTCCACTGGTTGTCGAAAAAGGAACCCCTGTAACCATGGTCTTCAAGACACCAGCAATGGTGTTGACGGCGGGTGGGAAATCGTTGGACGAAGGTGCCATCGGCGAGACTATTCGGGTCCGCAATGACAATAGCCAACTCATCGTCGACGCGATCATCGCGGCACCGGGAGTAGTCAACGTGCGAACCCGTTACGCCGCTATCGACGAAAGGTAGAATCGTCATGATTTCTAGTGCTTCCGGGAAACGCATACACCGAAC
>JAAXGF010000013.1 GCA_012267605.1 Alphaproteobacteria bacterium
AATGTGTGTCCCGCTCTGACGCCGGTTGTTTCAGGGAGTGCTGACACTGACGACCACCCTTACTGCGCGGGTTTGAATTTCGGCAACTTGAATTCATCGCCGGCCTGCTCAAACGTCACTTCGACGCGCATATCCCCGGCAATTTTTTCGTGATCGCATTCGATGATGTTGGAAACCATGCGAACACCTTCGTCGAGTTCGATCAGCCCCACCGCATAGGGAACGTCGTTACCCCAAATATCGGCTGGAACCGGATGGTTGACAATGATCCAGCTGAACACTTTGCCTTTGCCGGAGGCTTCAACCCAATCACAGGAATCCGACCGGCAATTTGCGCAATAATGCATCGCTGGAAACCGGTGCGTTCCGCACCCATTACACTTTTGAATGATCAGACGCTCTTCTTTGCACGCAGACCAGAAAGGCTCGCTTTGAACGTCAACAACCGGAAGCGGTTTTACGTAGTCGGACATGACGCTAATTCCGTAAGATAAGTGCGCTGGCGCATGTCATTGCGCCCGCCGTTGTGAGGCCGATACTGGCGTTTTCGAGTTGTCGTTCGCCCGCCTCGCCGCGCAATTGCTGAACGGCTTCAATGACATTGTTCAGCCCGTGAATATAACCTTCCGACAACAGGCCGCCGGCTGTATTGAGCGGCAAGGATCCGTCAACACGGATATTGCCATCCTGGACAAAGGGACCGCTCTCTCCTTCAGCACAAAACCCCAGACCTTCGAGCGCCATCAAAACGCTATAGGTAAAGCAATCATAGATCTGTGCGAAGTCAATATCGTCTTTTGTAAGACCCGCGCCTTCCCACAAACCTTTTTGTATATAGGGGTAAGCATTGTGTGAATGATCCGGCCAGCGCAGGAGATCTTCTCCATTCTGGCCCTGGTTAGGACCGCCCCCGTAGGCCGCCGACGTAATATAGACGGGCTTCTTCTTATAATCTTTTGCCCGTTCTGCCGATGTCACCAGCACCGCGCAGGCGCCATCCGTCTCGAGGCAAAGGTCATACATGCGAAACGGATCGACGATCATACGCGCATCCATATAGTCATCCATGGACAGCGGCTTACGCATCATCGCCCGTGGGTTACGCATGGCGTTTTCCCTGAACGTCGTCGCAATCGTGCCAAGCTGCTCGCTGTTGGTGCCGTATTTAATCATGTGACGACGACACCACATCGCCATCGCCTGGCCGTAGGTCATCAGCCCGAACGGCGCGCTGTATTGCGTCACGCCTGTGGCCCGTGCTGCGTTACCGCCACCCCCAAAACGATAACCGGAGCGTCCGTTCATGGCGCGAAAACACAGGACATTATTCGCCATGCCGGCCTCGATTGCCGACGCCGCGTTGGAAATAATCAAATTCGCTGCATTGCCGCCTGCATAATAGTCCATGGCATACTGCACATCCGGTATGCCCAGCTCTGTCGCGACGCCAACACCCATAACAGAGTCGTTCATACTGTAACTAACGAGTCCGTCGATTTCCTTGATATCAATACCGGCATCTTCCACTGCCTTCAGGCAGGCTTCGGACGCCAGGTGCTGAACGGTTTTTCCGGAGTTTTTTGAAAAATCGGTATACCCGATGCCGGAAATCGCATATTTGTCTTTCAGTGACCAGGTAGCCATTGGGATTATCTCTATTATGGTTTGGGACGTTTCTTCTTGCCGAATGTGGGTTTGCGCTTGTCGCGAAAGGCGAGTAACCCTTCTATAGGATCGGCTTCCGTCGTCGCGTAGCGGTGTACATACCTCATCTCTGTGTGCAACCCTTGCTCCAAGCCCTCGTAGACAGCACGGTTCATCAGGTATTTCGCGCCCTTGACGCCTGCCGGGCTCTTTCGGTGAATCTTTTCTTCGAGCGTCTTAATCGCCGCTTCAAATTCCGCATCCGGAGCAACCTCCTGCACCAGCCCTAATTCGTAAGCCCTGCCGGCGGGAAGGAAGTCACCCGTAAAGATAAGGTGCTTGGTATTGTGGGTGCCAATCGCGCGCCACGCCCGGATGGAGCTGCCGGCGCCCGGCAATTGGCCGAAATTCAGATGTGCATCGCCGATTTTCGCACTTTCGGCGGCGATCACCACATCGCAGGCGAGCAAGATCTCAAGACCGCCGGCCGCGCAAACGCCATTTATCGCAGCAATATAAACCGCCTGCGACTCCTCAACCGCGCAAAACAACCGGTAGAATTCTTCCATAAAGCCACTGAAATCATCCGGATTCTCAAATAGCTCAAGATATTTCTCAAGATCGCCACCGGCAGAAAAACTATCGCCGGAGCCGATGAGAACTACCGACATCACTTCTTCGTTTCGATTGATCCGCTCCGCGGCAATACGCAGCTCACGAACTGTATCCCAATCCAAAGGGTTCTTTTTCTCCGGCCGGTTCAGCGTGAAACGCGCTCGCTTGCCGGAAACCTCGACTGAAATATTTTTGAACTCGCCTTCCATCTTCATTCCTCATTTCACTGGTACTAGACCGCGGAAACACCGCCATCGACACCAAGCGCCTGGCCCGTAACATGGCGCGACGCTTCAGACGCAAAAAATGCGATGACGCCTTTCAGGTCATCGCTTCCGCCGATCCGTTGCAGCGGCGCCAGCTTCATGATTTCCGGACGCAGGGTCTTCAAATATCCTTCCGCCATTCTGGTTTCAAAAAAACCCGGGCAAACGGCGTTTACATTGATGTTGTGCTTGCCCCATTCGCTCGCCAACTGCTTTGTCAGGCTGACAACGGCGCCCTTACTGGCGCAATAACCGGACGTATACGCATTGTAGGCGGGTGGGTTGCCGAACAGGCCGCCAATGGAGGCAACATTGATTATTTTCCCTCGCTTGCGCGGGATCATGGAGCGGCGCGCGACTTCCTGCGTAAGGAAAAACAAACCGTCGACATTCAAGGCCATCACCTTGCGCCATCCCTCTACAGAATGTTCTTCAGCCGGTTCCGCCCAGCTTGTGCCGGCATTGTTTATGAGAATGTCGATGTCGCCGAACTTTTCCATCACAGTATCGACCAACCCGGCAATCGACTCAAGCGACGAAACATCACTCCGGATCGAACACACGTTAGCGCTGATTTTTTTAAGATCCTTTTCGGCGCGGTCGAGCTCCTCTTTTTTTCGCGCGGTAATGACAACTTTTGCATTCATTTCCAGCAAGCCCGCCGCAATATCGAGTCCGAGACCACGGCTGCCGCCGGTAACCAGCGCTACCTGATCCTTTAAATCAAACATATCGGCAAGATTTGCCATTGTGCCTATGAATCCCCAAATCGCCTATCAGCAAGATCTGCCATCGTGTCTACGAGTCTTCAAATCGCCGGTCAGCAAGACGTTTCGCTTTACCTTCCTTGCCGATATTTGCAACGTCTGCCAGCGAGCCTTCTTCAACAAGTTCAACGATAACGCCAATACCGAGGTCGCTTTTCAGTTTTTGAGACAGCGTTGCCTCCAACCCGTCAACGTCGCCGGCGCTCTTTACCACCTCTACCTGAACGGTCAAGTCATCGCGGATAACGCCGTCTTTCTGGTTTCTGGTGGCAATGCAGAACCACTCGCCCGTGGTGCGCGGATCACTTTTGACCGCATTGAGACAGGCCATGGGATAAACATTGGTGCCGCGAATTTTCACCATGTCGTCGCTGCGGCCGAGAAAGTGATCGATACGCTGGAACGAACTGCCCAGCGCGCTTTCGCCGCGCGATACGACGCGACTGAGGTCGCGCAAATTCAAGCGAATGACGGGCGGTATTCGCCGCGACAGGCAGGTCGCGACAAGATTGCCGGTTTCGCCGGGCGCAACCAGCTCGCCCGTCTCGGTGTCGAGGATTTCAAGATAAACAAGATCCTCCATAATGTAGAGACCGTCCTTATCGGGCCCTTCAAAGGCGGCAATGGAAATCTCATTCGTGCCGTAATTGTCAAAAACGTCGCAGCCGTAAAGACCTTCCAACTCCTTGCGCAGCGCGCCCTCCGTATCCGGACCCAAAAAAGTTGGAATGAATTTCACGCGTAAATCCTTAACGTCACGCCCCAATTCAGCGCGCGCGGTTTTGGCGAGGCTCGTCAAGTATTCCGGGAAGCACGGAAGAATATTTGACCCGTAATCAAAAGCGATTTCAAGCTGTTTCCTGCTTGGGGTGACAACGCCGCTACCCGTCGTGATCGGCAAGATGCCCAGATAGTCATGAGCGGCTTTATAAAAAACCCAGGCAAATTGCGACAACGAGTTTGTCGCGGGAATTTGCATCACGTCGCCGGGACGTGCGCCTTGAATATAAAGCGAGCGCGCGGTTTGAAGCCCGATCAGCTCCCACTCGAGAACGCCAAGAAGCGATGGGCGCGGCTTGCCCGTGGTGCCGCTGCTGGTTTGAACCTTTAAAGGATTTGTTTTCAGCTCGGCGCCAACATCGACGCCGTTGATAAAACCGTATGGCGGATTTTCGGCCTGGTCGTCTTTTACATCCTCGGTCGTGTAGGTAGGCAATTTAACGATATCATCGAGTGACTGAACATCGCCCTCCTCTAATCCGGCTGCCGTCCATCGCTTGCGATAAAATTCATTGGTCCACGCGTGTTTGATAATTTGCTGAAAGCGTTGCTCCTGCAGCGCCCGAATTTCATCCCCGGACGCTTTAAAAGTTGTTTCCGCAAAAATGTCCGGCGGCGCAAATTCGTTATCAAATGCGTCGAAATCAATGGCGCGTCGATAAAGGGGAAGGTTAGAATGCATTTGCTATTTTCAAGTTTTTTTTCTCACATGGGGGCAATCCGAAATTCTGAATGGACGATGCGCTAAATCCCGCTTGTTTATCGGTGTTCCCATATAATTTACCCTTATGTGGCACTGAAATCAATGTAATAATGACCTCTGACCCATAATTCATTTTTTATAGATGGGGTCAGAGTAAAATATGTCGGGATAGGTGGGGTCAGAGTAAAATCACCACCGGCTCTGCTGTTGCCAACATCCTCGGCGATTTTACTCTGACCCCGGAATTTATCCAGCCGCACAGGGAGTCATAATAAACCATGTCTGAATTCAACTTTATCAGCGTACTTCAGATCGTCATTTGCTTGATTACAGTGGTAATGGGGTCTGTGGTATTGATCAGCTTTGGTGTTTATGCCCCGCATTTAGTTCAGGCCTTTCTTGAGCAGCAAAGAAGTCTATAAGCCCCTGCTGAAATCAGGCATGTTCTGGTTTGCTATCCTGGCATTTTGTTGCTTTATAGCTGCCCAGCTTTCCGCCCTGACGCACTTTGTTGTCATTACCCAATCAAAAGGAATGACCGTGAATGATGGCGTGCTGGCGGCACTGACCTTGCTGTCAGGCGTGGGGGCGTGGCTGGCGAAACCTCCCTCGGAGGTAGAATATACGCGCCAATTGGGAGAACGACCCTGCTAATTCCACTAAATTATCGCCAAGACTAAGGTGTAAACCATTTGTTCGGAGGAGCAATATACGCAATCATCTTCTGGACTTTGCCGTCCGCATTGACTATGAACAGGTCGAGTGATGCGGGCGAGAAGGGCTCAGGATCGGTTTTCAAGTTCCCGTCTTCATCGTGGACTATTCGCGTTTCCAGTTCCACGGCACAAACATTGGTTGCGTTATCTTCCATAAAGCTTACGATCCTAACTTGCGGAAAAATTTCGTCCTTGAAGGCCGCGTAGAACGCCTTGACCGCCGGCTTGCCCTCCAGGACTTGCCCGAACCCGTTGAACAAAACACCATCAGCGGCCCATAATTCGCCCACCTCGTCGAATCGCCCGGAATTCAGAAGCTCAACATAGCGTTCTATAATTTCACGTGGTGTCATCGTTAAATGTACTTATTGACTGTCTTCCTGCCAGGGGCCCACGCCACGGATTCGTATGGGGGTAATGCGCGTCACAAAGCCGCCGCTTTCAGTTTGCAGAAATCCCATGTCCAGGTCATCGTCTCTAAAGCGCTGCGCAAGTTTATTCAGCAGATCAACTGCTCCACCAGTTGTAATCTCAGCCGTACCTTCTATAACAAGATATTCGTGCACACCCAATGCACTACTTTTACTTCCGGAACAAAAACTCAGTGATACACGAGGGTCCCGACGCATATTCTTCACTTTCAGGAACTCTGCGGTGTGCGCCATTACCAGCGTGCGGTCTTCCACTCCCACCCATACCAATGACTGCTGTGGCCTGCCATCCTTGTGTAAGGTACACAGTGTTGCGGGGACGCCGGACTCGATATATTTGACGGCAGCCTGCCATTGGCGTTCAACCTCTTCGGGTGAAACAGCTTTAGCGGAGCCCTCCACCATCTGCTTTCGCCAATTCAGTAACTCATCTTCACTTTTTGTCATTGTAATACCTGTGTCAACGCGGTGTGTTCCGGCACCACGGAGACACCGATCCTCGAAAAAACCAGCGGGGGCAAGGAGTCAGGACGTCAACCACCTGTTCGGAGGAGCGATATAGGCAATCATCTTCTGCACTTTCCCGTCCGCGTTGGCTGTGAACAGGTCAAGCGACGCAAGCGAGAAATCTGCAGCAGGGTCGCTTTGCCATTTCCCTTCATCATCACGGGTCATTCTCGTAGCCAGCTCCAGGGTGCAAACATTCGCTGCTATATCCTCCGCGTAGCTTACTTCTCGCATCGGCGGAATATTTTGACCCTTAAACGAAGAGTAGAAGCCCGAGACGGCTGTCTTGCCCTCAAAGACGTACCCCTGGGGGGCGTAAAGCACGCCATCCTCCGCCCACATCTCGCCCACCTCGTCGTATCGCTTCGCATTGATGAGCTCAACATAGGCGTTTGCAATTTCGCGTAGTGTCATCGAATGGTATCCCTTACTTTGCAGTATAGGCGCCATCAACCGGCAAAACCACACCGCTGATAAAGCGGGCATCGTCACTCGCCAGAAAAGCCACCGCAGCGGCGATGTCTTCAGGTTGTGCCATGCCATTTAACGGATCTTGCGCCTCAAGCGCCTTCATGGTCGCAACGGGGTCGTCTAAATTATCAATGTATGCCTGCGTAAGCCGTGTCATGACGACAGAGGGCACCACAGCGTTGGCACGGATATCATGCTTGCCGTATTCCACCGCAGCGAGTTGCGTCAGATTCGCTACGCCCGCCTTGGCGGCTGCGTAAGCGCCGGTGCCTTCCAGAGCAACCACCCCGGCAATTGATGAAATATTGACGATATTACCGCCGTCCCCTTGCTCGAGGAACTGCGCAAGAGCGTATTTCATGCCGTACATCACGCCTTTTAGATTCACGGCGAACACCTTGTCCGAATATTCGGCAGTAGACTCGTGAATTAGCGTTAGCTCAGGCTGAATGGCGGCGCAATTGACAATGACATCCAGTCTGCCGCCAACCTCCACCGCATAGGCAACCGCAGCTTCGACAGATTCTGGATCAGAAACGTCGGTATGCACGTAGTGACCATTTACTGCCTCGGCAACTTGAGTGCCGGCTTCGTCAATAATATCGGCGATACACACCCTGGCGCCTTCTTCGGCAAAGCGATGAACGATCGCTTTGCCGATACCAGATGCCCCACCCGTTACAAGGACGACTTTACCTTTCAGGTTCTTCAATTGTTATCCCCCGTGTTTCCTTTTTTGCAGGTTAATCTCTGTCTTTGAAGTCCATCAACCCATGGTAACGGTCAGGTGTCTTGTCTTTGCCAAGCGGATACTGGGGAAAGATTGCACCGGCCCGGATATTTTGGTATTCGGGAACCGCGTAATCATGCGTTCCAGGAAAACGCGTCCCTCCATTCTGGCCAGCAACTGTCCTGCGCAGTAATGCGGTCCGAAACCGAAAGCCAGGTGATCATTGAGGAACTCCCGGCCAATGTCGAAGACGTCGGGATTATCGAAAGTATCAGGGTCGCGGTTGGCCGCCACGTAATTGAAGAGAACAAAATCGCCTTTGGAAATTTTAACGCCGCGGATCTCAGTATCGCAAGCCGCGGTTCTGCCCATATTCCTGTCCGGAACCACCCAGCGCAACAGTTCCTCAACCGCGTTGCGCGCCAAATCGGGATTAGCCACCAGGCGCTGCCATTCCTGAGGGTGCTCGAGGAGTGCACGAAGCCCGGTTACGATCAGGTCGGTGGTCGTATCCTGTCCGCCGGCCAGCAGCATCCAGGACCACATCAGGCACTCGTCGTTCGTGAGTCGGCTTCCCTCGTACTCCGCTGTCACGAAGTCCGTCAGCGCATCTTCACGCGGCGATTGGCGGCGCGCCTCAAGCTCTTCGTCCAGGTAATCGAACATGTCCGATATCTTGCCGTAATCGGGCGGCGTATCCGGCTCGTAGGAACTGAAAATGGCCTTGGTCCACGTCATGAAATCGTCGGAGCGGGATTCACCGACGCCGAGTACTTCGCAAACGACTTTGCAGGGAATCCACGAAAGGGCCTCGGCCACGTCCACCGGCTCGCCAACCGGCAGGCCATCAAGGACGCTGTCTACGATCTTTACCGTGGCCTCCTCGAAGGACCTGATGCGCTTAGGGTGAAATACTGCCCGGACCAGTCCGCGCAGGCGAGTGTGCTGTGGTGGATCGTAATAAGCGGAAGGCTTCATTGCCACCGCAAAACGGGGATCGTCCGGTACTTCAGTCTTCTTTTCGATTTTTTTCTCGGAATCAGCCGCGGAGTAAACGTTCTCGCCTAAATGGACACCCGCAGCGTTTGAGAAGGTTTTCCAATCCGAACCGGCCGCGCGGATGTCGGCCCACTTTGACAACACCCAGAACGGCTCACCGGGGTAGTCCGGCGGAGCACAACGGTAAACCGGCGCCTTCTCCAACAACCAGCGCATGGCCTCATCGCAGTCTTCGTAAAATAGCGGATCCCAGAAATTAATGACTGGGGCATTTTGCTCGGTAGCCATCTTAACCTGTTCCTCTCAATTTATCATGTGTTCACGGGTTAGCTCTGCGACCAGAATAGTCATATTTTCGATTCCGGTCAACAAAAAATGAATACCGGCTCATTACTCATATATTTCGCGCCGATCAGACCGGCGATTGCCCATTATGCTTGTTAGTCAGGGCGCGTACCAGATTGGAGATGTATAGGCGCGCTCCTGAAGAATCATAGTCGCTTCGCCCGGCGCGGTTTCGCCGAAATATTTTGCATCGTAGGCTGTCCAGCGCGGTGTCGGAATTTCCATGACCCTCGCGTAGTATACGGCGGGCTGTGACGGGTCAAAATCGGGGTCCTGCCAGAAACCAAGCAATTGAGCATTGCCAATCGTATTGGTCCAACTCGCACTCGCTACATCTACCGTGTTTCCTACTGCGGGAAGTGAGCCGTCGCGTTGCAGCTTGCGTTTGTGCGCATCGCCCCAGGCCACGTTAAAGATCTTTTCGTGCGTCACTCCGTCGGCGTCCAGCCAGCCCTTGACGATCTGTATGCG
>JAAXGF010000023.1 GCA_012267605.1 Alphaproteobacteria bacterium
CGAGTTGCGGAAGTCGGGCTAAACTACGTGTCGCGAGGCAAGATAGAATTCTCGGTGTCAAGTAGGCATGACGGTGGTTCGGTGGCATGATAATGTTTGTTTGGTGGATCGTGCCGAGAAGATTGAGGCAAGGGTCTAGACAAGCAGGATGGCTTGTCGGTTACATTGTCAAACGCCAATTCAAATGTGCGAATTCCCACCATCCGAGCTGGTTCATGATAGGAAGTATGGCGCCATTTCACCCGCTCCAATGCCAGTTGGAGTTTGCTGTCGCCACCTTTGAGGGGGCGGGCAAAAATTTAACCATTGCCGGGCATACTCCGGCGTCGAGTGAATATTCGCAGGTATCCAGGACGAGGGAGCGAAGTTGATGGGAGGTACGCGTCAAGTCGTCGTCGTTGGCGCCGGTTTCATATCTGCATTGCACTTAGAGGCGCTGCAGTCTGTGTCATCGGCTGAAGTCACGGCTATCGTCGACACCAACGAGAGGCGCGCCAAGGCGGTGGCGGAAAAGTACGGCGTCGCTCGAGTCGGCACCAGCGTTGATGACGTAACCCTCGCTGGTGGTTGCGATGTTGCGCACGTGATTGTTCCGCCAGACCATCATCATGCTGTCACCGCTCCGCTTTTGCGTGCAGGTATCCACGTGCTGTTGGAAAAACCAATGTGTACGACCGTCGCTGAATGCGACGATCTCATCAAGACGGCGAAAAAAGGCAATGCGGTTCTCGCCATCAATCAGAATGGGATATTCCATCCAGCCCATCAAGCGCTCAAGCGAAAACTTGATGGTGGAGAATTCGGAAATTTGGTCTCTCTTTTCTACTTTCTAAACCTGCCACTCCGGCAGTTGTCATCCCGGCAATACGGCCACTGGATGTTCCAGGAACCCAAGAATATCGTTCTGGAGCAGATCATCCACCCGCTTTCTCAAATTGCCGATCTAGCCGGCAAGACTCAGTCCCTGCAGAGTTTCACCGGAAAGCCCATGGAGCTTGGCCCCGGCATGAAGTTTTACGAGACGTGGCAGGTATCGATGCATTGCGAACGGGCAAAAGCGCAGCTGTATGTGTCTCTCGGCCAGGATTTCCCGACCGTGGGAATCGTCGCCATTTCCAGCGATGGCGCGTTGATGGTGGATATGCAAAACAACAGAATATGTGGGCAGACCGCCACGGCAGGTCCTGAATTTTTGGATTCCTTTTCCATCGGTCTAACGATGTCGTCGGCAATGGGCTGGCAGGCCTGCCGAAATTTAATGAACTACGTGCTTTCGACGCTTCGACTGCGGCCCCGCTCCGATCCGTTCTTCGTCGGTCTCAGAGATAGCGTCGCCGCCTTCCACCACGGGCTGGAAAAGGGTAAGGCGAGTGTCAGCGGCCAATTCGGACGCGATCTTGTCGCGGACTGCCATAAGATTGCGAAGCGAGTTGCTCCCCGGCGAGCGCCCAGCAAGAGCAAAACTAAGAAGACGAAGGGCGAAAAGCCGGCGGAGACTCCGGTTGCGCCGCCCACGCGAACCGTCGCTGTTCTCGGTGGCACGGGGTTCATCGGCACTGCGCTCGTAAAACGGCTTCACGACGCCGGGTTAGGCGTACGTGTTATGGCGAGAAACACGCGAGCGTTGGCAACTCCCTTCCACCAGCAAAATGTCGAAGTCGTTGCCGGAGATACCGCTGTCGCGGAAGACGTTAAGCGAGCAATAGGCGATGCGAAAATCGTCATTAACCTCTCCCACGGCGGCGGTGGCGACGATTGGGAAGCAGTTGAAAAGTCAATGGTTGGCGGTGCGGAAACTGTTGCAGAATGTTGTTTGCGAAACAAGGTCGAGCGGCTCATCCACGTTGGTACGATCGCCGCACTTTACTTGGGTGATCCCGATGAAGTAGTGACCGGCGAAACCGGCGTTGATCCCGAATTTGCAACCCGCGGAATTTATGCGCGGGGAAAGGCGGTTTGCGATCGTCTTCTTTTGGATTTGCACGCGAGCCGAGGGTTGCCGGTAACGATCCTTCGTCCCGGCGTCGTCGTTGGTAGCGGAGGCCTTCCGTTTCATAGTGGACTGGGGCTCTTTCACCGCGATCGCCATTGCCTGGGATGGAACAACGGTCGCAACGCGCTTCCCTTCGTCCTCGTTGAGGACGTGGCGGAGGCGATTTATCTGGCCATCGACGCGGACGGGATCGTTGGCAACGCATTCAATATCGTGGGTGACGTCCGCCTTACCGCGCGCGAATATATCGCCGAGCTTGCACGAACCTTGCGACGGCCGATTCAATTCCATCCGCAAACCGTCATCAAGCAACAGGTCCAAGAGATTGGCTATTGGTTGGTCAAGCGGGCGATTGATCGCGATGTGTCGTTTCCAAGTCAAAGAGATCTTGTATCCCGCGGTATGCGCGCACGGTTTGATTGCAGCGATGCCAAAACGGCCTTGAATTGGCAGCCGGAGGACGATAGGGACGCGTTTATCGCGCGAGGTATCGACGTGTACGGAAAGGCAGGATGAGCGGTGCCGTTGCTCTGACGCCGACCAAGGCTGCGGACAGGCAATCGTCCGAAATGAAGAATGGTCGGCCTCACGTATTGCACGTCTTTGCCACTTTCAAGGTGGGCGGACCCCAGGTCCTTTTGGCCAATGTCGTCAACCACCTTGGTGCCGATTTCCGGCATACCTTTATCGCCACCGACGGTCAGTTCGATTTTCGCGTCAGAGTCTCGGAGAACGTTGACGCTAAATATCTCCCATTGGCTGCTGACCGCCGTGGCCTATTTGGCCGGATTGCCAGTTACCGGCGTGTCCTTCAAGATCTTCAACCCGATTTACTGACCACCTGTAATTGGGGTTCAATCGAGTGGGCAATGGCCCACCGTTTGGGACCCGTTTGCCCACATCTGCATTTCGAGCATGGTTTCGGCCCCGGGAAGTCGCTGGCCAAATGAAGCGTCGTGTGTGGTTCCGCCGATTAGCTTTGAAAGCGACAACCCATGTCGTTGTTCCATCACAAACCCTTGTGGACATCGCCGAAGGAACCTGGCGTATGGACCCATCGAAAATTATCTATGTTCCCAACGGCGTCAACGTTGCGAAATTCGCCGAACCACCGAAACTCGGAGTGGTTGCGGATTTCGAAAAACAGCCCGACGAGCTCATCGTCGGTGCCGTGGCGCCCTTGCGCCCGGAGAAGAACTTGGGACGGCTTGTGGAGACATTTGCCGGCGTTAAGAATCGCACACGGCTGCTCCTGGTCGGCGATGGTCCTGAGCGGGAAAAGTTGAAAACTCTCGCTCGGGAGCTAGGCGTGGTAGATCGAGTAATTTTTGCGGGCCATGTTAATGCCCCGGAGCGAGTGCTTGGCTGGTTCGATGTTTTCGCCATCACTTCGACGATCGAACAAATGCCGATTGCGTTGTTGGAGGCCATGGCGGCAGGGTTACCGATCGTCGGGGTGGATGTCGGCGAGGTCAAGCTTAATGTCGCGCCCGAAAATCAGGAGTTCATCGTTCCTAAATCGGATCAGGCGGGCCTCGGATCGGCCTTGGAACGGCTCTTGAATGACGGCGAGTTGCGCCTTCGGTTGGGTCGGCTCAATCGACAACGCGTCGAGACACATTACGCCGAATCGCGCATGCTGCGTGCATACGAAGAGCTAATTCGGAATTATTCCTCGGTCCCTGCGGTGAAGGTTTGACGGTCGATCCAATACCACAGCCGTCCGATCCACTCGTGAGTGGCGAAGGCGCTCCGCTGTAGGCTATTCGCGGTCGGAATCAAGTCGGACGGACGAAAGGAACGCCGCCGGGTGAACACGGTCGGTGCCGCTACAACTTCCAAACCGAGCGACTTAAACACCGACAACGAACGCGGCATGTGCCAGGCGTGGGTAACGAGGGCGATTCGCTTGATTCCTTGATGGCCCAAGATTGCAGTTGTAGCAACCGCGTTCTCGTACGTGTTCTTCGACTTCACCTCGACCCAGCGGACCGGTACGTTGAAATCTTCGCGCATGGCTTCTTCCATAGCCTGTGCCAGGGGGATATTGCTTTCGGGAATTTTTCCGCCGGTCACCAGCACGGGTATCCCAGTCGCGCGGTGTATGCGAGCACCGTGGCGCAGACGCTCCAGGGTCAACGACCCGACCGTATCACCGCCATATTCTGGCGCCTCGATCTGAAGTCCGGCACTCAGAATAACGATCGCACCGACGTCCTTGAGATCCTTGTTTAATGATATTGCCGGAGACGATTCCAAGGACTTAAGAAGTAGGTTGCCGATCACGGGAGTCGATAGGGCGTACAACAGCGCGATCGCGAATCCGATGACCCGACGTCCAAGCACAGGCCGTCGCCTGTACAACAGCCGGCCGACACCGGCCAATACCAATAGATTGGCGGGCGGGAGCAGCAAGGCTTTCAGGAAACCCGGGGTTGGCGGCATGGCCGAACGCTCCAAATTGCCACACGACGCAAAACGCATTTTAGGGGATGAATTTGCTATCTAGAAGCTTTCCCCTGTTCGGATAAATTTGGGATTAGAGTCTTGCCACCAAACCTTGTTCGGCGGAATTCGCGTCCCAATATCAGGATACCAACGCGCGAAAACTGATATCAACAAACCAAACGGGACGCGATGCGACAGGGTGCCCGAATAGCGAGACAGGTGGTTTTGCCGTCAATCGCGGTCTCCATCGCGTGTGTCTTTTTGGCTGCGTGCTCGTACAGTGACCGTTTTCCGGAGTTGGTTGCTCTTGATGAAGCCCATCTGTTCGGCTACAGCGAACGTGCGCTTGGAGGCGATCGCTTCGAAGTGAGTTACCTGACACGCGAGCAGGATGCCTCGCTCGATGATGATAAACGCGATGCCGAGGCTGGCCGAGCCAAGGCAAAGGCGCGGGACTTCGCGCTTTGGCGGGCGGCCATGCCGGCCGCGCACCATGGTTTCTCAGCGTTTAGCGTGCTGGACAGCCGTTACGACGTTGATGTTACGATCGACGACGAGGGCGCTTATTTCGTTGGTGCGGCGTGCTCGTCGTATGGTTTTGGATGCGGTAGTGCTTATGATCCTGATTTCCGCGAGGCCTGGCTGCAGGCACGGGCCGTGATCAATGTGCAAATGAACAACGCACCTGTGCAGGGCGCGTATATGCCGGATGCCACTGCCCGCCGTTTGGGCGCACAGTATCCCGACGCACGTATACCTCCCAACCAAGCAAACTGAGTGGCAGGTGCGAAGGGTTCAATTATCCCAACTCTTCTTCAACAATTGAACCGATATAGACCGTCCCGTTGAGGATCTATTACCTTACCGTTCGAACATAAAACCGCCAAATCGGGAATGAAAACGATAACGTACGTGACGGCAGGCGATGCCGTCCGCTGGCCGCGAGCGGTTTTGCTCCTGTGGCCATTAAAGTGGTCGAGAAACGTGTAACGTTACTTCAAATCGCAACGCAGGAAATTGTCGTATTGGAAAAACGTGCCTGGGGTCCTATAAAAGCC
This sequence comes from Alphaproteobacteria bacterium, assembly GCA_012267605.1. Taxonomy (GTDB): domain Bacteria; phylum Pseudomonadota; class Alphaproteobacteria; order JAAXGF01; family JAAXGF01; genus JAAXGF01. Next base: position 5,500 of record JAAXGF010000023.1, read on the forward strand.
CACGGCTGCGGCATCGTTTCACGCCGACAAGACGGTATCCAATGTTTCGTGGCGGTATTGATTGAATGGCACGTGCGAAGAAAAAAAGCTGGCGCGGATTCTTACTGGCCCTCGGTCCGGGAATCATTTGGGCAAGCGCGTCGATTGGCGTTTCCCATCTCGTGCAATCAACTCGTGCCGGTGCTGGCTACGGTTTCGCTCTTGCTGGCATCGTTGTGCTCGCGTTGGTCGTCAAGTACCCGTTCTTTGAATACGGTCCCCGCTATGCGGCCGCGACCGGAGAGAGCTTGCTCGAAGGCTATCGGCGGGTCGGAAGTTGGACTCTACCGGTATTCCTACTGCTCACGTTGCTTACGATGTTCACCATTCAGGCCGGAGTTACGATCGTCATGACGGGGTTGGCGGCAAATCTAATTGGCGTCGAGTTATCCGTGACTGCTTGGAGCGCTATCCTGCTCGGGACGATTTGCCTACTCCTCGTACTGGGTCAATACCCCTGGCTTGACCGCATCATGAAGGTGTTGATCGTATTGTTGGCGGCGGCCACCTTGACCGCCGGTTTAATTGCATTCGGCCATGGCCCGCGCGCGCCGCTGGCGCATCAAACGCCGCCGATATGGTCCGCCACCGGAATAACGTTCATGGTTGCTTTGATGGGCTGGATGCCCTCGGCGATCGAAATTTCAGTTTGGCATTCCCTGTGGACACTTGAGCGGCGCCGGCAGACGAAACATGCGCCGAGCTTGCGGGAGGCCCTATTTGATTTCAACCTCGGGTACGGACTAACGGCATTTTACGCTTTCGTTTTTCTTTCCCTCGGGGCCTTACTCATGTTTGGCACCGGAGAGAAATTCTCGAGCAGCGCTATCGAATTTACGGCGCAGCTAATACGTTTATATACGGCAACCTTGGGGGACTGGACGTGGCCAATTATCGCCACTGCCGCGTTCGCTACCATGTTTTCCACCACGCTTGCCGTTACCGACGCGTATCCACGCACTTGGCGACGTGCGATCGAGATCATGTATCCCCAGGCGAAACGCCTTCACAACGCACTGTATTGGGGAATTCTTTTCGTCGTCTCCAGCGGCGGACTAATCATAATCGCGTTCTTCGTCGGTAATCTTAAGGCGTTGATCGACTTGGCGACGATTCTCTCGTTTTTGTCTGCGCCGATTTACGGCTTCATGAACTATCGTGCGGTTACCCTTCCCAGCGTACCGAAGAGAGCTCGACCGCCCATGTGGATGCGCCGACTGTCGTTGTTCGGATTGGCGTTTCTCACCGTATTCGGGCTTCTTTTTCTTAGCTGGCGCTTTGAATAGCCGCGCCTTGCCCTCTATTTCCGCTTTGCGACCGCGTCCTTAACCCGACTCATTATTTCCTGACGGACACGGCCAAATTTCGGCCGTTCCTCATCGGTGAAATTAATCGGCCTGCAAAGCTGCATGGTAATCAATCCAATTCGTGCCGTCATGAGGCCATTGGCAATCCCTTGGCCAACTTGGGCCGAGATGGCTCCCGTGAGGTTGCCGCCAACAGTTTCCATGGCCGAATCGGTGATCAAATTTGCCGTTCCCGCCACCGCCATATTTTCCAGAATATGGCTTAGCAACTTGGCGATACCTATGAATCCGGGTCGCGCACCGTATAGCTGGCCGATTTCGCGAACCAGTCGTGCGTTTCGCCATAACGTCAAGATTGTATCCAAAATTGCCAAGGGGCTGGCTGCTGTCAGGATTGCCGTATCGGATGCCCGCGCGGCGACCACCGAGTACGCTCGGTCGTCAATCGGTCTCAGGACGTGCTGTGAGAACAGCGATAACAATTCCCCGTCGGTGTGGCTATCCTCGGAGACTTCGTAATACCGCCGCAGAGACTTGCTAATTTCGGCACGGCCGACATATAGCTCGCCGATGCGGGCAATTTCCGAAGCGACGTTGCCGTGGGTATCGGAACCGATCAAAGGCCGCGTAGCTTCTTGAAACCGCGAAATATCTCGCAACCGCGAGAGGCCCTGGAATTGGTCCCGGACGGCAATTCCAAGTGTAACGCCAATGAATCCAATAAAGATTGTTGAAAGCAATCCAAGTAAGAAATGCGTATCAAATTGTTCTCCCAAAAACTCGAAAGTGTCTTGTACAATTACTATTGTAAATAGACCAAGTAATGTTAATAAAATCCATTTCCCGGTAGAAGTTAATACTTTTGACCTAATTTGTCTGCTAACATTGGAAATTTGAATTTCGCCTTCCGAAAACTTTAGGATTCCATTGGCAAGTCGTCGAAATTCATTCGCCTGCAAGAATGATTCAAATTTTGCATCGGCTGCTTCGGCGACTACAGTTGGTGCGTCCTCAGTGTTCTCAGATTCCTGCGGTGCCTTCTCCAGCGTTGTTGGATCAAGCTCGACTGGCGGAATCCAACTCGTGTCGCTCATCGAAGCTTGTCCCCAATCAGGAATTCCAGTGCTTGATCGAGCCGAATGTGTGGTAGGCCCGTTCGCTCGACATCCGGAATTCGCGGCGGTTTAAATTCCAAGAAATTAAACCGGTTCGTATCCCAGTCGGAGTGGGTTGGCATGGTCTCTGGAATTTCGCCAGGGAACAATAAAGTATCCTTGTCTCTGTCGACCGGGGCTCCCTTGACGCACGAGAGCTTTCGTCCTTGATACTCGGTTACAACTGTATCGGTGCATTTCAGCGAGGCGATCGCGACGCCGTCCAATTCAGTACCCTCGAATCGTACTTGGCGTGCCGATTCGGCGATCATCCTTTCAAGCATCAGCTTGAGGTTATGATGTTGATTGGAAGCAACGTGATCCGCCTTGGTGGCCGCGAAAAGCAGCTTGTCAATCGAATGGGAAAACAACCCCTTAAACAAACCGAGCTGACCATAGCTGAAACTTCTAAGTACGGTCGTTATCGCCTCACGCATATCGGCAAAGCTTTGGTAGCCGTTGTTCAAAGTTGTCAATACGTCGACCAAGACGATTTGGCGGTCGAAATCTGCGACGTGATCTGCGTAGAATTTCTTGACCACTTGGCTCTTATACTTTTCGTATCGGGCGGCCAACTCCCGATAGATGCAAGTGCGCGGTAACTTGGTTTTGGTTCTTGGCGGTTTACACGGAAAAAAGACGAGGACGTCCTCCTTTGCGAGATCGCCGGGCTGGGTGAAGCGGCCGGGCTGCAGCATGCTTAGGGCGAGCTTCGGCGATTTGCATTTTTTCAAAAACTTCACATAAAGCTCGTGGCCTTTGCGCAGAGTTTTTTCGTCGGCCTGATCGGCTGGTTTGAGTTTATTTACAAACTCCAGCCAATCTTTGGCCAATTTCGCTCTAGGCGGCTCTTTGCATAGAGCGAACATTTTCTTGGACCAGGCTGCGAAGGATTCGCCGAGAAGGGCGAGGTCGAGAAGCCATTCGCCGGGATAATCAACGATATCCAAATAAATCGTTCTGATCGGCCAAATTGTCCGGGTGACCAATCCAACCGGTCGATAGCGAAGGGCCAGGCGAATTTGGCGTGTCGCATCAGTCGGCTCAGGCCAACTCGGCTTTTTTTCCGTTAGGGCGGAAAGGAATTCGCGATACTGAAACTCCGCATGGTTGGCGTCCGGGATATCGACAATCTTCGCGCCAACGTATCGGCCGCCGTTGACTGCGCCCATGAACGGAAGGTTTCCACCGTGAATGAGCTGATTGACCAAGGCGGTAATGAAAACAGATTTGCCGCTGTCGCTAAGTCCAGTGACGGCGAGCCGAATGGTCGGCGCGAGCGCCTGATGGGCGATGCCGGTAACCAACTTCTCAATCGCCGCGAAGGAAGGTATCCCCGCATCTAGGGGCGACTTGGAATCGCCATCCGCGCCGCCGCGCGTGCTGTGAATGACCTCAGTGCCCATTGTTGTCCTTATGTGTCAGTGCGCTGGTTGATGCAGGGTTGGCCGCGCCGGGGATTCAAACATGCATCTACCCGCTTCGCGAATTCCAAAATACCGTTTCGGCCTTTCCCCATTGAAACCGTTATCATTGCGCACGTGTTTGATCATGTTTCCACGCATCGTTTAATCTTAGCGTTTCTTCTCCGCAATAGCCAATCGGCCCATACGATCCTCATGCGCAATTTCCTAATTAGATAAATTACTGATGATAACTTCTTGATATAGCACATATCAGTGCACGAACCATAGTGCTTGTTCCGGGTACGTTCGGTTGTACTTAGTCAGCATTCGAAGACCAGAATATCGATGGGCGGATATCCCTGGCGCGAATTGCATTTGTGTGTCCGGATCGAAACACGACCGATGGACAAAAAAGGACCGCCCGAAAGCGGCCCAGGTCGTTGCTTTTATTGTTTAGAACGGCGAGGGGAAGCGCCGTTACCTGTGGCTGATATAAGTGTAAAATATTACCAAATTGTTAATATTTAGATTTGAAGTGGAAATTATTCTCCGTAAATTGCAATAAAATAATATAAAAGTTACATACTATTTTGTTTGTCTATAAAAAATTTTTAATTAAATTGTTGCCGAGTGAAGTTCAATTTTTATTGAAAATGTCTGCATCCAGTGGAAATCGCGCTACGACCTCTTACTACTGCCCGGATAATGCAAGGATTTTGCTAATTTGGCAAAGTGGCCGGCCGCTTTCTAGAGCCCAGTCGTTAAAGGCATTCTGTATCGAATCGCGAGCGCGTTTAGACGTCGGCTTTCCCTCGATTACCTTTGCCGAAACCAACGCCGCCACCACGTCTGCGGTCAAAAGGAATGTATCCTTGCCGGCCATGCGCAAGAAATTTGCGCCAGACTGACCGCCAAGTTGTTGGAAACGACGGGCGAGATCATCCCATAGCCCCATTATTTTTTGGGTTGGCCATCCCGCTAAATAGTGGCCGAAACCATTGTGAATGGTTGATATTTCGATCATTGCGGTCGCGTTATCGCGTACAGCGCGAATTTTCCCCCAATGGCGGATCAGGCAGCTGTCAGCCAAAAGGCGCTCGAGGTCCTCGTCGCTCATCGCCCGAATACGATGGGCATCAAATCCGAAGAATACGTCTTCGAAGGCGGGCCACTTCGCATCGACCATTGCTTGCTTCAGGCCAGCACGAAAAATTCTCAAGCACATCTGTGACGTGAAGACAACTCATTGCCGGCGTCACACTGCCCTGCGTGCGCTCACGTGCG